>CAZHCC010000205.1:0-1506 GCA_964530975.1 uncultured Candidatus Saccharibacteria bacterium | reverse complement strand
CAATAATAAATAGAAACACCAATACTATTAATAATGCCTTTATGGTTGGGATATATGGTGTCATACTAATAATTGTTTTTCAATGAAACCAAATCTTCAAATGAAACCAAATCTTTAAGGACGTTTTGCATAGTTTTACCATGAAAAATTGCATCTATCCCATTCACATAACATTCATATGAAATCTCTCCGTATAGTCTTATTCCTATCCCTACTCTACATTCTTCTTTTGGTTTTCCAGAAATTATAGATACAATTTCATGAAACAATTCTAATTCTTTCATAAGTTTTATTTTAAAGGTTATTAAATAATTTTTAATGCTTGTTCATATTCTTCAAAATCCTTTCCAGTAATAAGTATTTTGTAGCCAAGTTCTTTAAGCAATAATATCGCATCTGAAAAATATTCTTCTGGAAATCTCTTTTCAAAATCCCTCTCCAAACTATCAAACAATTCTTCTAATCTTGACTTTTTATAAAAAGTAATACCATCTGGTTTTAACTCATTGATAATACTATCTGCTAATAAATTTGATTCGTATGAGTATTTATTTGGCATATTGTTTAGTTTTTAATTGAGGTTCAGTTTCTTTTTCATCCCAAGGATGAAATTCACCACTAAGGATAGCAACTTTATTCAAAGCTAATTCCATCCAAAGGTTAAGATTACCTCTTGTTTCCTTATCGGCTATTTGCTGCCATCGCTCAATATCTGATTCTTTAAATCTTTTTGGGAGTAACCTGTTGTTTGTCATTCTTTCCATTTATAATACAAATGTATATCAAAAATATATACAATCCAAATTTATTTTATTTTAAATGAAGAAAGGCTATCCTCACCTATAACTTCAATATCATTTTCCGCTAATATTTTCTTTAGCTTATCTACTTTGTTTTTACCCATCGTTAATAGGTGCATAGTGTATTCATAAAGAGAGTGCATAGCTTCTCCATTAGTCATTATACCTCCCTTTATATCATTGACCAACCCTTCGCAGTATTGCTCCATCTGCTTACCTGATTTTATTTTGCTTATTTCCATAAATTTTTTATTTATTGAATAACAGTTTGTTGTTTTCTTGAAATTCCGGTAGGTTTTTTACTTTGTATATTTTAATAATCCCATTCTCTAAAGAGATAACATTTTCTGCTTTATTAAAAACATTTGCAGTACACTCTCCTGTGTATGGCTTTTCGCCTTCACCTAAAATAATTGTCTTGTTAATTGTTGTCATTTTTCAATTTTTAAGTTTAGTTTATTAATCAAATTTTCAATCTCCGGGTTTTCATTTATAAGTATAGTGGATTCTACATTTATCTTCAATACTTTTTCTGCAAGTCCATCACTTATTTCCCCTACTACTCCTGTTCTTAAATTCTTAAATTTATTACCTTCTATATGCTTATATAGATCATTGTTTTGGATATTGCGACATATTGTTTGCATAAATTAATTTTTAAAAGCCAACTTCGCTATCATTAGCATCTTTGTATGGTTGCCATATT
>CAZHCC010000204.1:0-1518 GCA_964530975.1 uncultured Candidatus Saccharibacteria bacterium | reverse complement strand
GTAAATGTTTGTGCATTCTGATTATGATTTATTATCTTTTTTTCTTTTAATTTAGTTAATTTTTCATTTAATAATTTTTTTGAGTTATTATTTTGAAAATTTTTATCAATATTATGATTAATAATATATGTTTTTATTTTTGTCATATTATATTTTGCAAATGGTTGTTTAGCGACTGGAGCTTTAGGAACACTTTGTTGAGATGGTTTAAATATTCCTATAACACGATTCAAAACCGAAGATTTTTTTTCAAGATTAGTTTTATTCGGTTTATTTTTTGATGTATTATTATTCTTTTTCATTAATGGATTATTAAATGAATTTCTATAATTATTATTTTTACCATATACATGTTCAAAACCAAAACCAGTGTTTGAACTATTTTGTACTTGGCTAGTTGATCTTCCTAATGTAAAAAAAGGCATTATAAGTAGTTATTGTAATAAATATATAATATATATATATAAATAATATATTTAATTTTAAAAAATTAAATAAAAATGATTTTTTTATTTATATATTAAAATAGTTCTTTATTTTCAAATTTACTTTCATTTAATGGATACTAATTTAACAAAAAAACAATATGACGCATTTGAATGCATGAAAAACGGTCATAACATATTTTTAACCGGGCCAGGCGGCACAGGAAAATCATTTCTATTAAAACATTTTATAAATTGGTATAAACAAAATAAAGAAGACAAATCATCTAAAATATATGTTTCAAGTACAACTGGTCTATCTTCTCTATTAATAGATGGAATTACAATTAATAAAACCACAAGAATTATTAGCTTTAGTTCAAACTACAGCTGAAAAATCACTTGACTCCATAGTCATGACTGATCTTGATAATCTTACTAATGATGATTTGAGAAATCTTGCTTTAATATTAAAAGAATTGGAGAAAGCTTTAGCTTGGGCAATCAGTCAGCAAGCCACAAAGGTAGCAATTTGTTTAGATTATGCATATATCTAATTTTTAAAAGTCATCTTGAATACCACAATTTCTTCTTACAACCAATTTGCTGAGGAGTATGCCAGTAAATATAAATCTGTTAAAACAATCAAAAAGTATCTGGATTATTTTGTTAAACATGCAGTCGGCAAAACAGTATTGGATTTAGGCTGTGGACATGGACGAGATAGTCATTATTTTAATGATCAAGGGTTTGAAGTTACAGGAGTAGATGGTAGTGTAGAATTATTAAAAATTGCTCAATCACAAATCAGCAACTGTAATTTTATATTAAAAGATATGCGTAAATTAGATTTTGCAGATCACAGCTTTGATAATATTTGGGCCAACGCCTCACTACTGCACTTAACAAAAAGTGAATTTATACAAGTATTAAAAAAACTCAAAGTTATCTTAAAATCAGGGGGTCTTTTTTTCCTTAGTTTACAACAAGGTTGGGGAGAAAATTGGCAAGATGTGAATGTAGTAAAAGCGAAGCGATTATTTACTAGGTATTCAAAACAGATGGCAACACCCGCAGAGAAATTGGCTGACTC
>CAZHCC010000203.1:0-1526 GCA_964530975.1 uncultured Candidatus Saccharibacteria bacterium | reverse complement strand
CTGGGGGAGCGCTACTGCTGTTGCAGATATTGATATTGCGTCAAGCAATAAAGCATTGGCATCGCTAAAAGTATTTTCCTCCCATACACGCAATGAGAATATTATAATTACAAAACATTGTGATGGAGCTAATTCATAGTGAATGGATTTAATTTTGACTTTGCATAGAATGAAAACTAAATTAGAAAATAAAATACAAAAAGGCTTTACTCTGCTTGAAACCCTGCTTTACATCACCTTGACCACAATAATTATTGGTGCAATATCCACATTTATAACTGTAACTATGCAAGTCCAAGCTACGAATTTTGCAGTATCTGAAGTTGAGCAAACTGGTAATCAGGCAATGGGTATAATCTCATTTAATATACGAAATGCAACTCTTTTGAATTCCCCCACAATTGGGGATACCACTTCTTCACTATCGGTAAATGTTGCCAATTCTGCTATAAATCCTACCGTTCTCACAATCTACGGTAGTAGAATCACAATGCAAGAAGCTTCTAATGCGGTTATTTTTTTGACCCCTACAAGTGTTAATGTGACAAATCTCTCTTTTCAGAATGTTTCGCAAATTTCTACAAAATCAAGTATTAAAATTCAGTTTACAATTAATTATGCAAATCCTAATGGTAGTCGAGCGAATACTTATTCAAAAATATTTTACGGAAGTGCAAATATCAGATGATCATAAATAATAAAAAAAAGGGCTTCGTTGTTTTATTGGGAGTCCTGTTGTTGACTGCAGTACTTGCAATTCTGTTGCCTACATTAATCTTGATCTCTACTGATAATTATCGTTTAAGTGATTCAATCAATAAGGGCGTTACTGCACGTATTCAAGCTGAATCATGTGTTGAGATCGCACTTGAGAAACTTAGGCTCAATAATACATATAATGGGAATGAAACAATCACTTTAATTGGTAGTGCCACATGCTATATTCGTCCCTTAACAGGAAGTGGACAAAACCGTTTAATTGAAACTCAAAGTACGGTAGATAATCATACAAAAAAGATCAGAGTTACTTTATCACAACTGACTCCGCAAATAATTACGTCTTCATGGATTGAAGTTTCGGATTTTTAAAATAGTTTATTTTGATATATTAAGCAGAAAATGTTTTACAGGGAGTTAATTAAAATCTGGAATAACTTTATAACTTCAGGTACTGATTCACTAGATCATCTGAATATATATAGAGTTGATCATAAATTTAGGGAAGTTCGAAGGCTTACTCTTTTAAACTTAGTAAGTTTTTTTGGAATTTTTTTGGCTATGGCATATATCTTTATTTCCATACAACTTGGAAATTCAATTGATCTATTTCTAAGGACACTTCTAGTCGTAATTTTCTGTCTAAATATCTTATATCTAAGACTCACCAAAAAGGCTATATTTTCATCAATTTTTCTTTATATAAGTATTGCATCTATTCTTGTAATCACAGCTTTTGTATATAGATTTACATTATCTATCATACTAGCGTACTTTTTAGTTACTTATATCAGTTTCTTGATTATGCC
>CAZHCC010000202.1:0-1535 GCA_964530975.1 uncultured Candidatus Saccharibacteria bacterium | reverse complement strand
CATGCAGCTACTCCTCGCCAATCTAGATTTGCTAAAATCCAATTCTTATTTCCATCAAATGAACCTTCTGGAGAACAGAATGGTGGTGCGAGAAAGCTAACTTCAGGATCAGCTTCTATTAAGTTTTGAATATTAAATAGTTGAGCTTTCCATTTGCAATATTCTTTTTGAGCAATGTCGTGAATAATGTTTAATTGAAAAGGTCCCATTTCTGAGTTCCCCAGATAAGATCCCCAAAGGATTTGCTTTTGGTCTTCGTTTGGAGTTTTCTTACTATGAAGACTATCAATATTGTCACTAATCATGACGTCTCCTGGATTGAGGTCTTCAGCCTTGACCCATCCTCTTTCGGTAAGAAAGGGATGATTGGGCGTGCAATGAATGGAGCCTTTGCCTATGTTTACTCGGATTATCTTTTTCACACCATTGCTCCATATTTTTACTATTTTTTTCCATTCGAATTCTTTTGTGGTTTCGTTAAAGGTCTTGAGTCGGGGCAAGGATTTTTTGGGCTGTGTCTTAAATTTATAATATAAGGAATCAATTTTCATAGCACCGACTTCGGTTACGACCTTCTCGTAGCCTGGAAAGCACTCGTCAAGAATAATAGACTTACAGTTCCAGCTCATTCCGCGCACAAATGATAAAGGATGTCCTTTAATTCTTTCTTGCTGCATTAATACATCTATTTGGCCTTTATTCAGCAGCTCTTCTAATTTATCAGCAAAAGGAAGATTATAATATTTAAGTTTCTCGTCGGCGTCGCCGGGAAGAAAGCCGATTTTGCTATCGGAGCTTTCTACGGGTGATCTGATATACATTATTTCTGAAATCTTCTTCTCTTTCATTAAGTGAAGAGAACAGTAGACTGAAAGAAGAGTATTGTGGGTCACTATGCAATCATTCGTCAAATAGGTATGCGGCTCGTCTTCAACGTAAATACATTGACAATATTTTTTTCCTACCTTTTCTACGTTGCAGATGATTCTTCTTGGAAAATATTTTTTACTAAGTTTCATCTTATCGGCTTTTCTCGGCAAATAAAATGGATTAAATTCATTTGAGAGCTTGACACTCATACGGTAAGCGTCTTGGCATTTAATCTTTTCCCCATTTTTTATATAGTATGAGGGTCCCTTCGTAAATTTAGCTGTCCCTCCTAAAGACTGAACTAGAAAAATCACATCTTTCGCCAATTGATCCGATACCGTCGTGAACGAACTATAAAATCCAGAAGTGGTTCCGTCGGTATCCATTAAGCCACGTAGCAATTCAAGCCTGTTTTCTATAGAATTAAATTTATAACAATCAGGAATAAATTTTGCATTTGATTTTTTATGCATCAAACCGTAGCTCTTTAGTATGGTTTTGATTCGGTTTTCCTTAACGCATGAGGCTTCGTTGTCGGTGATGGAATAGTCGTATTTAGAAGACGGCTTTTTATTTACATTTACATTTTCAGGCAAAAGAGATCTGATTTTTTCAATTATCTCAGGATCTGCGCTGGTAAAGTTAATGCATCCAGTTGAAAGCCC
>CAZHCC010000201.1:0-1562 GCA_964530975.1 uncultured Candidatus Saccharibacteria bacterium | reverse complement strand
ATCACCAGTAGTCTCAAGACTGGCAAGACCTGGTCTTATAATACGTCCATTTCCTCCAGTAGCAATTGGTTCTGCAAAGATATTACGGAGTTTTGAACCAAAAGTAATACCGCTTCCCAATATCTCTAAAATATTTGCAGGTCTTTTTAAACCAGGAATATGGGTAGATGCATCTCCAATATTTCCAATACTTAGTTCATTTATAGTCATATATACATTATATCATAATTATTATTCACAAAAAGGGCATTACTTCACCTCCCCATCCACATACTTGGCGCAATAATCGATAAACTTAAGTGCTGCAATACCCGTTGGCCCATTACGGTTCTTTGCAATAATGGCCTCACCCTTATTTCTTTCAGACTCATCCAGCTCCTTATTATAATAGGCTTCTCTATGAAGAAAAATGACCATATCTGCATCCTGTTCAATAGATCCGGATTCTCTAAGATCCGAAAGCTGTGGCCTTCGATCAGTCCTTGATTCCACCGAACGATTAAGCTGGGAAAGGGCAATTACCGGCACTCTTAATTCTCTTGCAATATTTTTTAATCCCTGAGAAATTTCTGATACTTCCTGTGCACGATTATCTTTATTACGTCCCTGTAAAAGCTGTAGGTAGTCAACAAAAATTACATCAATACCTATCTCCATATCCCATTTTCTACATTTTGTACGGACATCAGAAATATGTTGTCCGGGAGTATCATCGATAAATATGTCTGCCTCGTATAATTCCCCCATTGCTTCATTACATTTTTGCCATACCTCGCCCTCCATCTGTCCCATTCGAATATCCATCAGACCGACCTCGCTTTGAAGAGAAACTAAACGATCTGCTAGCTGGTCTCTTCCCATTTCCAGAGAGAAAACTGCGATCTTTTTGGAAAGCCCCTTATCACCTTTTCCTTTGTCTTTTACAGCCAGATGTCGAACCATTTCCAGCATAAAGGCTGTTTTACCAACAGATGGACGCGCAGCAAGTATAATAAGTTCCCCACGCCTTAATCCTGTAATATACTGATCCAAATTACGGAATCCAGATGATAAACCTCTCAAAGCTTCCTGATCCTGATTGGGGTTTTCATATTTTTCAGTCATTTCACTGATTACATCTTTAATATGAACAAATGTTTTGCTTGATGTACCTTCGGAAATCTGATAAATCTTTTTCTCTACTTCATCTACAATATCATCCAGCTTACGGGATTCATCCAAACCCATGGAAACCAGATCTGCAGAAAAGGAAATCATTCGTCTTCGAAGTGATGCTTCACGAATTATCTTTGAGTAATACTCTACATTTGTTGTTAGAGGAAGTATGGAGTTTATTTCATTCAAATAAACTTCAGCACCGACTTTTTTGAGTAATTTATTTTTAGAAAGATATGCTTTTACTGTGACCGCATCAACCGCCGAAGATGAATGAAATAATTTGAGGGCTGCATCAAAAATTGATTGATTCGCAGGATCATAAAAATCAGCAGCAGATAATAAATCAGCAGCTTTGATGAGCGCCTCCTTATCAAGCATTATTGATGCAAGAACGTTTTTTTCTG
>CAZHCC010000200.1:0-1570 GCA_964530975.1 uncultured Candidatus Saccharibacteria bacterium | reverse complement strand
TCGGGATTTACACCTCTCAAGAAAACGCAGCCCGCTGTCTATCCCTTACCATCAACAAATACAAAAGATATGCAATTCCTGCAATATTAAAGAAAACCTTAACGCTGCTCGCTAAGCTGGAGAAGTACCCGCCATCTGCGCATACCAGCCAGATTGCTGCTGATAAGCTCCTTTAGGGGTAGAGTGTCTTATGGCAACTGTTATTTCAGTAATTGCAACCGCTGTCGGCAAGGAAAATAGTAGCAAAAGTTGTAAGAACGCAAAGGACCAATACAAATTTAATCAAGCACTTGTTGGGCGGGGGGACATGCAACAATTAGCGCAACTTGTCAAGATTAGTTCGGGAGTAAATTTATGTTTATTCCCGAATAAAGCGACAATGTTTATTTTAGACCAGGAAATACATATTTCTAAATCTTTAATAAACAGCAAAAAAAGCAGGAAGGTTAATGGCCTTTAATTTAGAACTTTACTCTGAAAACTTTGAGGATTACGCCAATAGACCATCTATCCTGAAATGGACAGAACCAGTAAATTATTCTGCAAATAATGAATATAACACATTATTTGGATATAGAGGTAAAGATTCAAAGATAAAAAAAGGATTTATAGAAGATAACAATGGCGATAGTTCTTATAGTATCTGGTCTTATTCCTATGCCAATGGAGCTGAAAGCAATCTATTCTACAACAAGAGCACACAGTATACTTCAAGTGATATAATAATTACATCACCATTTATTGAAATTTCGAAAGGGGATCATATCAGTCTTGAATTAAGTAATTTAAAAGTATATAAATCTATATATCTCGACGGGAGAAAATCAGATGCAAACATTTACATTACACTTGAAAGTGTAAGCGGTTTTGGAGATCAAATCCTAATGAATATTAATTATAGCTCTGATCGAACTTTATATTTAAACGAAATTGCTAATGCTTCCGGAAAATATAGATTAAAGATAACTGCACATACTGAAGCATCAGAATATGGGAACTTATACGGAACTAAGGCAAATGCAGAAGTAAATGTAAATAATGTTTTAATTGAACGTAAAAGTACAGTTATACTCGATAAAAATTCAATAAAAGAAGGTGACAGTTTTTCGGTCGTTGTGCAACCTCCCTTACCAATAATTGGAGAGCAACTGTTTTTTAAGATTACGGGAGTCGTTGAGGATGATCTTGCGAATAAGCAATTATCGGGCAAAGCCCAGGTCGATGAAAGTGGTACTGCAAAAATAACAGTCCAAACAGTTAAAGATTTAAAAAGCGAAGGTACAGAAAATCTAAAGTTAACACTTTATCGCGATCAGTTGTTAACAAAATCAATAGGAGATCCCATAGTAATTGAGATTCAAGATGCTTCATTGACACCATTAATAAATACCGGTTATCAAAGCATTAATGAAGGCGAAAATATTGAAATTACAATTATGACAAGTCAAGATGATGAAGGTACTCCGCTCTATTACTCAATAGATGGTGAGGGAATCACTGAATCAGATCTTGAATTAAAACAGTTAAGGGGTGAAGTAATTCTGAAGAAAGAAGAAGTTAAACTACTTGT
>CAZHCC010000199.1:0-1574 GCA_964530975.1 uncultured Candidatus Saccharibacteria bacterium | reverse complement strand
AAGAGCGGTATAGAATCTCGTCTTTGTCCCTCAAGTAATTCCAGATTTTGTATAGCTATAGCATCAAGTTTCAGGTATTTATTAATTTTTATCTCCTGAATTTCATTTATATGTGATAATTGAGTTCTCTGTGTTTCTATCAAATAATTAATTAATCCAATTAGAGCTATTTCAGATATTTTATCTATTCTTTTTATAATCTCACAGTTTAATGCTTCAACTTGATTGATTCTTTGATAAAAACTTTCTTTGAGGTATGTGAGTAATTTCCCTTTTGCAATAAGTGAATCAATAAATTTCTTCGCAAATTTATTCTCCCTTGGAACCAATATTTCCTTGGGATCCAGTAAAAGTAGATTGTTTATTAATTCATCTTCACTCTCAAAAAAAGCATATTTAATAATACCCTCATTTAAATCCGTGAAGAAAAGCTTAAACTGATTATCTGAACAATAAATTGAACATATAAATATATTTCTTTTAAAATCTCTAGTTACTGAAGTAGTTCCCGGTGTAAAAATTTTTACAATTCCACGCTTTACAACTCCTTTTGCAAGTTTAGGGTCCTCTAATTGCTCCACTAAAACAACTTTTTGGTTGGCTTCAATAAGTTTATTCAGATAATTATCAAGTGCATGGTAAGGAATTCCCGCCATTGGAACTTTTCGCTCCTTATCCCGCGCCGTAAGTGTAATACCTAATATTTGAGAAGAAGTCTTTGCATCATCATAAAAAGTTTCATAAAAATCCCCCATTCTGAAAAGCACCAGATGATCCTGATATTCTGCTTTTATCTCAAGGAATTGTTGCATTGCAGGAGTCATAATTTACGTAATAATTTGATTAAAGGGTAGTGATAAATAGCAGCTGAATATGGTTAGACTATATTAGCAAAAATGTTGATTTTAGAATAAGTTATTTTGCTGGAGGCTCTAAGTTTATAATTTGTAATATTCCCGTTCCTCTATCTAATATCTTATCAGTATAATTTGTATTAATAGTCTTTACTGGGAGCAAAAAATTTTCTCCGGTCTGGGTATTTTTATAGAAATATAAGTCCTCCGTGTATTTTATCAATCCTATTTGTACAGGAAATGAATAATCATATTCCCCACCGGCATTACTAGAAACTATAGAATTTGGCATCAGATGAAGTTTATATTTTTTATCCAGAATATTTTCGTTTGAAAGTTTTGTGATGGGTCGGAACTCCTCCTTTTTATCGACTATATTATCAGGTAAAAGTGTAAAATAGATTTCAATTATTTTATTATCAGATACAGTGACATCCAAAAAGGAGTTATTAATTGAATTGAAATAAATTGTTTTCCCATTGAATTGTATTTGATAAGAAATGGAATAATTTTGTGAATTAATTATGGACTTGGATTTAATCGAAGTTTTATATTTAGGCAAATTAAAAAAATCTTCGATGAAACCATAAAGACTCTCTTGCTCTAGTTTTTCTGAATTTATTCCGCCAATAAAATTCATACTTACTCTATTTAGATCTTCGTCAATCTTAATAAACTTATTGGTCAATCTATTTACTCCTTGGGGAGTATATGTGATTA
>CAZHCC010000198.1:0-1602 GCA_964530975.1 uncultured Candidatus Saccharibacteria bacterium | reverse complement strand
ATATGCTGCTATTTTTATAATAATCAAGTAGTTATGCTACTTGCGAAAGTTGAGTAGTAAAACTTAGGGATGAACTGCAAGGGTGGAAAAATACGCCATTCTTTATTACACCTTCCGGAGATCGATTAAAACGGAATGTAATAAGTATCCGTTTTACACAAATACTTAGGGCAGCCGGAATACCATCAAATGGCATCAGAAAGGGCCCTCGTCTTCATGATTTGAGGCACACCATGGCTTGTCACTCTTTTGTTAAACTATCTGAGGAAGGTCTGGATTTGTACTGTTCATGGCCATATCTATCAACTTATCTTGGACACCAATCATTAGAATCAACTGAAAGATATGTAAAGTTGACTGCAGATCTTTATCCTGAATTATTAAAGGATTGCTCTAGTATTTATATGGATATCTTACCTTCAATCATTATGCAATGAAAAAGATAACCGATTTTGCTTATTACCTCACGGACTTCCTGACGAACTATCTTATTGCTGAAAAAGGAAATAGCAACAATACTGTAAAATCCTATAGCTATACATTTTTACTCCTTTTGAAATATATGAAAGAAGTGAAGAATAGAGATGCGGATAGAATCTCTTTGGAGGACATAAATAAAGACAATATCCTTGGCTTTCTTGATTGGTTACAAGTATGCCGAAAATGTGGAAATAGTACCAGAAATCAGCGTTTAGTTGCGATCACAACTTTTGTAAAATACTTACAGTACAAATGTCCAAGCATTCTATTTAAAAGTCAAGAGATAGCTTCAATACCAAGTAAAAGATGCCAAGAAAAAGTAATCTCTTATCTTACGGTAGATGGGATAAAATTGCTATTGAAACAGCCGAACAGAATAACGGATCAAGGATTGCGTGATCTTTGTTTACTCTCTTTTATGTATGAAAGTGCCGCACGTGTGCAGGAAATTATAGATTTGACTCCAAATTCTCTTAGAATATCAGATAAACCATATGTCGTTATCTTACATGGAAAAGGAAACAAAGAAAGAATAGTGCCACTCTCGGATAGTATAAGTAGTTTGTTAAATGAGTATCTCAGGCATTCTGGATTGAATAGACGCGAGAATACTACGAAACCGTTGTTCCCGAACCCACAGCATAATCCGTTGACAAGAAATGGAATAAATAATATGCTTATAAAGTACGTAAAAATGGCTAAACAAGAAAATCCAGGATTAATACCAAATGGGTTAAGTTGCCACTCATTGAGGCACTCAAAAGCTATGGGTCTTCTTGAATCTGGCATAGAACTTATACATATAAGAGACTTTTTAGGTCATAAATCAGTCATAACAACTGAAATTTATGCAAGAGTAAATCCTAAGTTTATTTTTGAAGCAGTGAAAAGTGCTTATGTTGAATTAAATCTGGAAGTTCCTGTATGGGTCGGAAATAAAGTTTTATTAGAAAAGCTAAGGGAACTAACTAAGTAAAATATTATGCGAAGTTTTTAGTTATTTAAATCTGTTTATATCAATATCTAAGCTGGAAACTTCGCATAATGTAAATATTAGGATAATCAGCATTATGCGAAACTTATGATATTGCAGATGCAATTTTAGACCGAATTGTGCATACT
>CAZHCC010000197.1:0-1613 GCA_964530975.1 uncultured Candidatus Saccharibacteria bacterium | reverse complement strand
CCAAAATTAATCCAAAATGCTATTGCTGTTGGAGAAATTTCAGAAAATCATGGGCGAGCTCTTTTGAGTCTCGATGAAGAGCAAGGGATGATTGCCGCTTTGAAATTAGTTGTCAGAAATGGTTTAAGTGTAAAGAAAACCGAAGAATTGGTAAGGCAAATAAAAGCTGAATCCGGTCAGGCAGCTAAATCATTACGACCAAATCCTACAATTGAATGGGAACAGAAATTTAATTACATAAAAGATGATGTAAATATACAATTAGGTTGGGACGTTAAATTAAAGAGAAATAAGAAAAATGGCGGCTCATTTGTGATAAACTTTGGAAATGATGACGAACTTGTCAATATTTACAAAAAACTCCTCGGAAAACAGCAATGATAAGTCAGTCGGATCACATCGTTTAGGTTTCTCATTTGAAAAACGTTTCGAACAGGTTATTCAGAAAAAAAAGCTCAGCAAAGATTATCAATTCTTTGGTATCTGGATTGCTCAAAATTTAGGAGATACAAAAAATATTCCGCTTTTCATACGTTTAGCCAAAAATCAGGATAAGTATTTGCTTGAACATGCTGTTTCCTATACCAAGGATTATCCGAATGCGCGTTCCCGTACTCATCTTTTTTTATGGTTTCTTAAAGGGAAACTGAAGAAAGTTAAGAGTGAAGAATTAATACTTAAAAGTCAGAAGCGTAGGGTAAAGAAAAGTAAAGTTGATAGAGTTGAATTGATTGGCAAGAAATTTGAGACTATTCCTGATTATCGCAAATTACTTGAAGACCAGAAGAATATTGAGAACTTTTTTGTAAAAGAGAATATTGAAAATGAAACTCAGATTTTGAATCCAAAAGATTACTTATTTGATAAACTTAATAATACCCGGAAATTCGAGAATAATATATTAAAGAATTATTATTTAAATATTTTTAAATTCGATATTTTTGCTGATAAAACTAATCTTGCTATTGATATTATTGATGAAAGAGATTTATCTCTATCAAAGAAAGCTTATTTTGAATCAAAAAAGAAATTCGCACTAAAAAATAATTTAAAATATATTCTAGTGGATGCAGGGGAGATTACTTCAAATTACTCAAAAGTTTTGATGCGTATCATCAAGTAAATTATTGATTAAATACCAAAAACTCACTATTCTTTCATTATGTCTAATTTATTACATGGACCTAATACTTTGGGGAATAAAGTTTCTGACAAAGTTGCAAGTATAGTTGGAAGCTGGATATTTATTATCATACAGTCTATTATTATTTTTTTCTGGATCTGCATCAATCTTTATGGATTTTTCATCGCTAAGTGGGATCCGTATCCATTTATTCTTTTAAATTTATTCCTGAGTTTTCAAGCAGCTTATACTGCTCCAATTATTATGATGAGCCAAAATAGAATGGAAGATAAAGATCGTGGAAGAGCTATAAAAGACTATCAGACAAATGTAAAAGCAGAAAAAGAGATTGAGGAATTACAAAAAAGTGTCGCTGAATTGCATCAGAAAATTGATAAATTGATGGACTCAAAGTAATTTAGGTATTAGTAATAATTTTTTTTAGACATTCGGATGATAACATTGCGCATTTCATTCTTCCTGGATTAAT
>CAZHCC010000196.1:0-1617 GCA_964530975.1 uncultured Candidatus Saccharibacteria bacterium | reverse complement strand
GCACCTAATTCTTGATTTTCTAAAATTGCCTCAATTCTTGCTGTCGCATCCGGTGTTACCCACATGTCTTCAATTTTATTTTCGTTAAGTAACTTTTTAAGTTCTAAGATTTCCTTGTTCGGATTGTTATGCAAATTGATAAATTCCTTCGTCTTTGGTAGCACTAAGAAGCAGAATCCTTGAGTTTTCGCTCTTCCAACTCGTCCGCGAAGCTGATACAACTGTGCAAGACCAAAATTATGAGCATCATCTATGAGAATTGTGTTTACAGAAGGGATATCAAGACCATTTTCGATAATTGTAGTCGCAACAAGGACATCATATTTCTTCATTAAAAAGTCATACATAACTTTCTCCAATTTATCTGCGCTCATTTGTCCATGTCCAACACAGACTCGAGCACCTTTTGGCAATTTACTCTCAAGTTCTACTGCAAATGAATCAATATTTTCCACTCGATTATGTACAATATAGACTTGTCCGCCTCTACTAAGCTCTTCTCGAACCTTCTGTGGAACTTCTTCACTAAAAATCACTTCATTTTTTACCGAAAGTCGTCCAGAAGGTGGAGTTGCAATAATACTTATGTCTTTGATACCAGTTAATGCCATTTGTAGAGTTCTTGGAATTGGTGTTGCTGACATAGAGAGCAAATCAATATTTGCTCGGATTTTTCTTATTATTTCTTTTTGTTTTACGCCAAACCTTTGCTCTTCATCAACGATTAATAAGCCTAAATTAGGTAGATTTACATCTTTTGATAATAATCGATGAGTTCCGATTAAAATGTCTATTTCCCCTCGGTTTGCTTTTTCTATATTTTTCTTGTTTGCATCACTTCCATCAAATCTAGAAACTCTAGCAATATTTAAATCAAACTTTTTTAATCTCTCAGAGAAAACGCTATGTAATTGAGAAACAAGAACTGTTGTTGGTGCTAGTATCAGGACTTGTTTTTTTGACATAACTGCCTTGAAAGCTGATCGAAGAGCGATTTCTGTTTTTCCAAATCCAACATCTCCAATTATTAACCTATCCATCGGTGTAGGTGATTCCATATCGGATTTGACCTCATTTAATGTCTTAATCTGATCTTCAGTCAGTGTAAATTCCCAAACACTTTCAAATTTTTCTTGTGTTTTATTATCTTGTTCAAATTCTATGCCTTTCTCAATTTTCTTTTTTGCATAAATTTCTAGTAATTCTTTCGCTATTTCTTCAACTTTCTTATTAAGCTTCCTACGGACAGTTTCCCATTCTGCAGTACCAAATTTAGTAAGTTTCGGTTCAAATCCATCCGAAGATACATATTTTGAAAGCCGGCCTAATTGTGAAAATGGCACGAGAAGCTTGTCTTCATTTAGGTATTCTACTATTGCGTAATCGTTAACCTGCCCAAGGACGATTCTTGTCTCTATCCCTTTGTATCGGCCAATACCATGAGCTTCATGAACAACAAAGTCATCAATATTTACTTCATTTTCAAACAATTTGCTAAATTTTGAATACTTAGTTTGTTTAGCTTTTTCTAAATTTAATGTACTTAATATTTCATAATCAGTCAGAACAATTACTTTTGAATTTGCCTCAATAAAACCGCGATTTAGCGCAAAAGGA
>CAZHCC010000195.1:0-1620 GCA_964530975.1 uncultured Candidatus Saccharibacteria bacterium | reverse complement strand
TGTTAAG
This sequence comes from uncultured Candidatus Saccharibacteria bacterium, assembly GCA_964530975.1. Classification (GTDB taxonomy): domain Bacteria; phylum Patescibacteriota; class Dojkabacteria; order JAOAGR01; family JAOAGR01; genus CAZHCC01. The sequence goes on along the minus strand of CAZHCC010000195.1, from coordinate 1,613 downwards.
AACGAACCCTTTTGCCGCCACTTCCTATAAAAAGCTATATAAATCAAGGATTATAGAGGGGTAATAAATTATTGAAATTTAGTAATAAGTACGCAAACAATTATAATTTTTATCAAAAGTACCTTGAAACAAAACTTTACAGAACAATTATCTTTTGAATTATAAAACCCTACAATGCATTTAACTGAAACATAAACCACATGTCCTGAACTTCAGCTGTTCCTAGAATTCACAATGTCGGTATTTATTTACACCACTTTATCCATATTCAGATTATTTTGCAATGTATTTTTTAATCTAAAACACAAAAAGTATAGACATTATTCTTTTAGGAACTCCAAGTGGCGGCAAAAGAGCTCGTTCTTAACACTGGGCCGATTAGAGTTAATCCGCTGCCAGCTTTTTTATCAGGAATCCCAAAATTTATCGTTTGGATTGTTTTTCCGAAACCCATAAAATTAACTAGAGAAAGACTAGAGATGAACTTTTTTGAGTTATTAGTCATATAAAATTTCTATACATAAGAGCGGTGAGCAACATATTGTTGTGGCCATTAGTTATTGAACTCTAAACCACAGCTGTTATTGTGTTATTTAAATATAAGTTATGATAGTAAGCAATATACATGTTTCAAAAACACATGTTTTTGGTGTCCCAAATCAAAACTCCATTTTTCTAACTACTCACGCAAAAAATCTCTTCCAAAACTACTGTCAATATGTTTGCTAGAGAAGTATGCTTGAATTTAGGTTTTTGAAACAATAAAAATGCTCGCTGTTAAGATTTTATTTTGGCTTCTATTTCCTTAATTTCTTCTACAGATAAATCAGTGATATCTATAATTTCCTCAATATTTTTTCCTTTAAGTAGCATTCTCCGAGTAATTTCGATATCGCGTTCAGCCTTACCTTCGGCCTTACCTTCGGCCTTACCTTTTTCTTCTGCTGAAATTAAATAATCCCGCCCTTTCATCGAGTCCATGAGGTAAGTATCATAGGTTTCTCGTTCTTTATTAGTCATTTTTAGGATACTAAGACGTTCCGCTACCTTCTGCATATAAGGCGATTTGAAACTCTCTTTTACTTCAGAGTGTTTCATTAAATATAGCCATTCATCCATCTCTTGTTTTATAACATCGTCAAAGAGCGGTATAGATATTAAAAAGTATTCAGGAAAGATATTGTGAGCATCGAATGTATGCATGCCTCTATCTATTAAATGAATGTCTATCGGATGCTTATTATCTATCTCGTGAAAAATCACTTTACCGTGATGTAATGGAGCTTTAGTATCTTCGAAAGGAAAATATAATAAATTGATATGAAATACTTTCTTAATCTTTAAATAATCTTGGTTGGCTCCTAGATTATCGACAATAAGCCTTGAAGTATTAAAAACCGCTTTATGAAGAAAGAGATTAGTATAAGCTCTATCAATTTCCACTATATAATTATTCCCTTGTTCGTCTTCAACGATAACATCGGCTATACTTCTTTTTAAATGTTTACTTTCTTTATTACTTTCGCTCTCAAGCAATGCTTTAATTTTAACCGGTTTGTATCCTTCGGAAGCTAGTAGAGCAGAAATAAAACCCTCTACTATTTCATAATCGG
>CAZHCC010000194.1:0-1679 GCA_964530975.1 uncultured Candidatus Saccharibacteria bacterium | reverse complement strand
GAAGTTTCTATGGCAAAAATTTCTCCCGTAGAAATAACTTTCGACCCGGCTTTTATATTATAGTTCTGCTCCAGCATTATCAAACCAACTCTGGCTTCTTCAAGGTTAAACACTAGGGCTGGTGAGAAGGCAGAATCACTCTCTGCTTCATATACTTTTACAATTTCAGAGAAACCTACGTTTTTCAGTCCATTTGAGAAAGCAATTCCATCACCATATCTTTCTATAACTCCTTCACTATAAATATCCGGAGAACTTAAATTTATTTCTTCAAGTTGTTTTTTGAGTTTATCAAGCATTATCTTTTATAATTCTTATTATTTTTTCAAGTCTATTATTTAAAGTTAAATCTAAAACTACAGAATCAAGTTCTATTTTCAGTCCAGCAATAATTTTATTATCAACTTCATAAGAAATCTCTTCAACTTTTCTCCCCAAATACTTCTCTAATGATTTCTCAAGCTCTTCCTTAATGTTTTCGTTTAATTCAATTTTTGAATATATTCTAATCATTATCTTCTATATTGTTACTTGTTCAACTCCATTAGTCCACCTTAGATTATTGGTATCTTGGGAATATCCTTCAATTCTTATGATTCTTTTTTGTTCAGATTTCCTCATAACTAATTCTTTAGATTACTTAAACTTTTTTTGATAAATTCTATGTGTTGCTTTTCATCAAGATCTATTCCTTCAAAAGCCTTGGCAATTGCAAGCGCAATTATCTCATTTGCATCCTTTAATCCTTCAAATTTACTTCTTTCTTTTAGTTCCTCAATTTCTTTTTTTGCTTGTTGGAGATAAATATTTTTTGTATCATATGCATCTTCAATAATCCTTTCCTCTTTTACCCTCGCTCTTTCTACAATTAATTTACTCTCGGAATAAGCTTTCTCAAGAATTTCTTTTCGTTCCGCTTCTGCTTCAAGTAATTTTTCAGTTTTTAATTTTCTGGCGCTTTCCGCATTTTCTATACCTTGATTAATTATTGCTTTTCTTGCATCAAGATTATCCATAAGCCGTCCAATAAATTTTCTTGCAAAAAAATATAGAAGGAAAAATATTATTATATAAGCAATAATCTGTATAAAGTTTATTCCTAGCTCAGACATTTGATTATGAGAATCTAATAATAAGTACGATAAGTAATGCAAAGATTGCTAAAGCTTCTACAAGTCCAATACCCAAAATCATTAAGCTTCTTACTCTTGCTTCTGTTTCCGGGTTTCTACCAACAGCCTCTACAGCTTTTGATGCGATAATACCCATTCCAATTCCTGGACCTATTGTTCCAAGACCTATTGCTAATGCCATTGCGATATCAGTAAAATCCATTGTTTTTTATTTTTAATTACGAATTACGAATTATCGTAACTCATTACTAGTAACTTCAGAATTAGAATACATCTAATGAGCTTCCACCGAAACTTTTATAAATACCATTGTTAAGAATATAAAAACAATTGCCTGAATAAAACCTACGAATAATTCAAAACCAATAAAAGGTAATGTCAATAATCCAAATGACAATGATGTTATAACAGCAAGTAAAACCTCTCCGGCAAATATATTACCAAAAAGACGGAAAGAGAATGATAGTATCTTTGAGAATTCCAGAATAAGTTCAAGAGTTTTCCAGAAGAATGAAATTAGAAACATAAAAGGTGTTAAAAGTATTT
>CAZHCC010000193.1:0-1690 GCA_964530975.1 uncultured Candidatus Saccharibacteria bacterium | reverse complement strand
ATTGTTCTAATTTAATGGTGTTATTTTTCTGAAACGTAATATTTAGATATAGCGAAGCCCCAGAATATAACAAATTCTGAGGCTTCTATCACCAAGAAAGTAGCAGTTTCAGGATGAATAACAATAATTATACACCATTTGTTGAGTTTGTAAAAGAAAAAGAACAAACTGAATTATTTTTTCAACTAGGACTCTATATCAGACCATATCACTGATTTCAATTATCTGGAAACTGTACATGCGGTAACGAAGATTGTACAACGCCGGGAAAACATCCCGTATTCAATAACTTATATGGATTCTGTGAACTACTCACAGGACAAGCCTGTGAGCTTCTAAAGAGTTTGTCTCTAGAACTTTAAGCACTTCATCGGAAATTTCCAAGTTTGCACTTGGTTTTACGTTTCCTCCATGCTCGTAATCGTTCGTTCCGAACGATATCGGAAAATTAATTGCTCCGATAACTTTAATTATTATGTAGAAATTGTTTTTGTTTAAAATATTTTAAATTGAATCGCATTCATCCCACAGGACGAGCCTGTGGGTTTTCTGCTCATGCAATAAACTTAATCAATACAAAAAATGGCTTGCAAAAAATCCATTCTGCACAAATATAGGACTAGCTACTGGATATTATAAGGAACTTGGAAAAAGCTTGGTCATCATTGATATCGATGATGTCAAACACCTAGAAAAAATGCAAAGCTACTTCCCTAGCATGCATAACACCTTCACCGTCCAAACTAAAAATGGCCTGCATTACTATTTCTGGGTTTCAGGAAATATCAACCCAAACACCAATAAAAATAATTGCTGGATCAATAGCCGCCTAACAGTCGAAGGCATGAAAGTCGATATCCTATCACAAAAAAGAACCGTGCTATCTCCAAACTCTTTCAACAAAAAGATTATCTCAAATATATCAATCGCAACACTGTCAGAAGAAGAAATTAAAAAAATCCAATCACTCAGATCACAACCAAACCCCATAAACAATACCAGAAACAAAAACTCATCCGAAGGCAATGCCATCATTGCTGAATTCTACAAAGGAAATATTCAACGGGGATCTTATCACCATGCACTAGCTCATGTCTCTGGACTTATCCTAAGACGAAATGCAAAAAGAATAATTAATGGAACATACACCAAAACCAATCATGAAGATTTCATGATCGCAGAAGCATTAAAATATCTGGGTGCTCCAGTAGATGTCAAAGAAGTTAAAAAGAATGCCGGTGGTATGTATAAACGATTTGATATTAATAAATTTAATTCTCCCACCCAAACCTTTGATCATTATTTTCAAAGAAAAGATCCATCCATCAAAAACCTATTAAAAGATATCTTACAAAACAAATTCCAAACCATTCCAGTACAACCAGCAAAAGGTAGATCACTATCCTGGGGAATGTCTCTTGAAGAAGTTAGAAGAACAATCGAAGAAACATTAATACAAAATGGCATTGATCCTAAGTCAATTAAATTTGGTGATGATTCACTAAAGAAATTTCTTTCAATGTTCCATGATGTCAAGAAGATTGAAAATGATAGAGTTGTTGGTGGCAAAAGGATTCGTGGCTGGAGATGGAACCTAATGTTATCTTCTTCAATGGATGTTTCTATGAAGGAGGATAAGGGTGCGGGGACTTCTGATTTGGTTCCCTCCATGAAGGAGGATAAGGGTGCG
>CAZHCC010000192.1:0-1702 GCA_964530975.1 uncultured Candidatus Saccharibacteria bacterium | reverse complement strand
TTAACTCGCATTCGGTTTTTATTTCTTCGTTAGTCATTGATTTTATTTTTAGATGATAATTCTATATTGTAATCGGCCAATGATAAACCAAGCGTATCATCTACAATCTCAATTCCTGTATAATCAGATGCCTGTTTAAGTTCTTCATTGCTGACAATCCACTTGAAAATAAAATTCATAGACGGCCCGTATATGGCTAACTGAAATGCCTTAATAGACTTATACTCTGTTTTTTCTTCATCAGGATTATCCCAATACTTGAAAAACTCAACTATGTCATTAACAATTTTCGGTATTTGTTTTTCTTCGCTCATAATTTGACGTTTATACTTTTTTTTTAATTAAATTTATCGCACCTGCATAAACCGCTACCGTTAGCTGGCCATTAATACCTCAAAGGAAAATTTATTGCCGAGAGCTTGTTGTATTGTTATTTCTTCTCCATCGAATCCTTTAAATTGATCGTTGTATAGGTATATAAATTCTTTGGCTTTTAGCTTGCCTTCAACATACATACAGCCCCTTCCAGTTATTTTATAGTAACCATTTTTAGGTGAGCCATCAACTCTATCACCTATTTTCTTTTCAAGAAATCCCCAAAACCGTAATTTATGATAATCAGCCCTTCTATGTGCGGGGGATTGGATGGAGTTAAGGTAGTTTTCTACGTGGACAAAATCTCTAATACCAGACCTATATAACTGAATTAAAACTAAAGCCATAGAACTATTTAATGACCTCTTGTATTGCTTTACCAATTGGCCGCAGCAACTACATCTATATCCTTTTTGAATGTCTCCGTATTGTAGTGTTAATTGGCTCATAAATCTAATTAACCGACTTCATGTAGTTTAACGTTTATTGAATATTGGTCGAAATCAAAAAAGAAAAAATACTTACTCAATTGGTCTACCTCAATTCCTAAATCTTTTATTAGGACTTTCAATTCACTAAATGATGGCTCTGGTAGAGATAGAAATAACTTACTCCCATGCGCATGTTCATCCGCAAGTCGTGTATATCCATGCAATAAATCAATTACTAAACTCATAAGTCAATATCTAAAATGTTAATGTTAGTTGTTTCTCTTTCGGGATATAAAATGACTAATTTGTATTTTTGGGTTATCCCATCTATTCTATTAATCAAATCTCTAAGTGTTTTGGAAGTATTCAAAATATCATAAAGCATAATAGAATTATTGTCAGGATTGTAATGACCTATCTCCTCACTATCAATAAACATATCTACTAACTTTTCATAATTGCTCATAAAATCCTTTTTAAAAACCAGAAGTAGAAACTTCCGGTCTATTTATTAACCCCAAAACAAAACTATCTTAATTTATCAATTTTACTTTTATGGTCTAAAACAAATCTTGTATGCCCTAATTGGATGGCTTCTTCACTTACATGGAAGCGGTTAAACCATTTAGCCCTAATTAGTCTTTCATCCGGGAGAGTAGTTCGGAAAGATACATTTTCTGGAATCTTATCTCCTTTACGTATTTCTCCAAAAAGGAATAATTTAAGTTTTTTCATTGTTTTTTATTTTAATTATCGCTATAAAACTTTTCAGTATCATCTAATCCTAAGACATCAATAGCTTTCTTTTCAGCTTTTCTACTCCAATACCTGATAGCCATTCCAATAATAAATAGAAACACCAATACTATTAATAATGCCTTTATGGTTGGGATATA
>CAZHCC010000191.1:0-1711 GCA_964530975.1 uncultured Candidatus Saccharibacteria bacterium | reverse complement strand
ACTGATTTCACGTGCTGGTGCAAATTCATTAATTGAATTTGCAATTTTACGCAAGAAAGCCTTACTTATCCCCATTCCTACAAGTTCGGGAAACGAGCAATTCCAGAATGCAAAAATCTTAGAAGAAATGGGGCTGGGGATTGCCTTAAATCAAAATGAACTTAATAATATTGATTTAATTCGTATTCTGGATGAGCTCAAAAGCAGAATCATTAATGAATCTGAGGCCAAAAAATTCGCTGATCTCCATCTCGGTTCAGAAAAGCGTATTGTTGATCTTGTAGAGAAATTAATCGAAGTTTAAATTTCAGGCATATACCACTTTCATTTAATTCTTCTATAATTGAAGTTAATGAAAATAACCGATCAGCCAAAGGATTTCCGCCCAAGAGAGAAATTAAGCCGTATGGGATCAGAGAATCTATCAATTGAAGAATTGATAGCTATAATTATATCTACTGGAACAAGAGGCAAAAATGCTATCGAAATTAGTAAAGAACTTATAAAAGTTTTTGGGGATAGAATACTTTCAGTCTCAGTTGAGGAGATTTCCACAATCAAAGGCTTAGGCAAGGTAAAAGCTATAAAACTCAAAGCTGCTTTTGAGATAGGTCTTCGGTATGCAAATATTATTTCAGGTAAAATTATTATTAATACTACCAAAGATAGCTATTCGCTATTACATGAATATGCATTCAAAAGGCAAGAGCATTTTTTATTACTCACTTTGAATTCACGTAATCAATTATTACAAAAACGTGTAATTACTGTGGGTACTATAGATTCAAGTCTTTTTCATCCAAGAGAGATCTTTGCAGAAGCTATTCTGGATAGAGCCTCAAAAATTATAGTCGCCCATAATCACCCTTCCGGTAATCTAGAACCATCTAATAATGATATTATGATGACATCCCGTATTCGCGACGCAGGAATCATAATTGGAATCGATCTTGTCGATTCTGTGATTATTTCCGAAGAGGGTTATAATTCAATTATAAATTACTCAAATGCGAAAAATATTTAATTATGAGCCAGTCTTTAAGGACATCGATATTAAAAATGAATATTTTGAAAAATGCAGACTTTTCTACAGCGAGTGATTCTTTGAATTTATTAGGATTTGAGATTGTTGAGGTATAAAAAATAGAAGAAGAGGTCTTTTCTTATGAGAATCCCCGGTAGAGTATGGCGAATTTATGCTTTTCGAACTACTCAAAACCTGGTCCCTACAATGTTATAAATATATACTCTGCCAAACAATCAAATATACCTTTAGTCAGTATATTTTTTCCAGTCTTCAATAATCTTTTTATTTGTCCAATCAATTTCAATATATGACCCAAGTATATTATTATCTTCATTAAAAGTCGGATCAATTCCTTTTATATAACAAGATAAACAACTGCCAATAATTGCATGACAGATTACAACAATATATCCATCTGGATCTTTTATATAAAGTTCATTAATACAGTTTTTGACTCGTTCTGTGGCTGCATAAGCTGTCTCCCATCCTTTATAACTATCTGCTGGATGTATGTAGAAGTCTTCCATTGCAAGCCTATATTTCTCGGTTTCTATAAAACCTGTACTTGAACGATTGACCTCTTCCAGTCCCTCAACTTTGTGAATATCAAGACCAAATTGCTTTGCAATTTTCTTGGCAACAGAATATGCTTTAACTTCTTTGCTCGTATATATCTCATTTATG
>CAZHCC010000190.1:0-1719 GCA_964530975.1 uncultured Candidatus Saccharibacteria bacterium | reverse complement strand
AATTGCACTGGTTTGACTTTACCTGTATTCCCGCTGCCGCCTTCTTTCTTTAAACAACCAGCTAAAATCATTGTCGAAAGACTTGCTATTAAGAGCAGCGCCAGTGACTTTTTTATTTTATCTACCATTTTATATTTGTTTACAAATCGACTATTGGCAGGATTATAGCAGAATAAACCCAAGCTGTTTAAGCGTATTTTTTCCTTCCTTTTTCCAAACCTTTGATAAAGTACTTTTTAGAAAGGATGTAATAGTAAAAATTATAGATTTTCCCACCAGACAAGTCTTTGATTATCTTGAGTAGCCAAATGAAAGGCGTCCAGCTAATAATTTTTAAAATGTACAACTTTCTAGAATCAGGTACCTTTTTCAAAGCTGGATATTTATTATGAATAACCCAAGAAGCGCTTCCAACAGCCTCCATTCGTTTTGGCAAAGAAGACTCCTCCATATAATGATGATGGTAACCCACTGCCCAAGAATTATAGTAGATCTTCAAATCTGCCTCCTTCTGCAATCGGTATCCTAATTCAATATCCTCCCAACCATAGCCAGAAAAAGCCGGATCAAAACGATATTTGTATAAAAGAGATTTCTTCAAAGAAATATTAGAAGTATAGAAGAAATTATAGTCAGCCAATTTTTTGCCATGCAATTTCTCATAGGCGAACTGATGTCCACCAAATAGACCTAGTACGCTTGATCCATTAACCATCCACTCCATAAAACTATTTATTTTTAATTTTGGATGCCAGGCAGTGAAGCCTAATACAGCAGAATTTTCCTCAGGATAGAGATAATGAAACTTTTGATGTTCATACAAAAAGTCATGAGTAGGAATAATATCATCCCCTATCAAAACAATTACTTCTCCCCTAGCCTCTTTTAAAGCTGTATTTCTAGCTACTCCCTGTCCACTATTTTTCTGCTTTATATAAATAAAGTTCTTATATTTTTTTATAAAAGTCGCCACTACTGCATTAGTGTTATCCTTGCCGCCATCATTAACAACAATCACTTCATAATCTTGTTTCGAGACACTTTGATTATAAAGTGCTTCCAGGCACTCCTTTAAAATATCGGCTCTGTTGTAGGTCGGTATTATGACAGAAAAAAACATGTACTTTTAATCAGATATCCTGAGTATAGTACATGATTTTTCTGGCAAAATTAAATAAATTCGATTGCCAAGTTATTCAGCATCTACCGAAACTAAATTTATCTCATCAATATCTCGATCTTTTTTGTATTTAATAAAGTTAATTTCATCAGCATGTACCTCAGTTTTTTGTTTATTTTCACCAGCTTTGTTTTTATATTTATTTGTGGAAAGTTTACCCTCTACCAAAACAGCAGAACCTTTTTTGAGATAACTCGCACAAATTTCTGCTAATTTTCTCCAGGCCACAACATTATGATAGTCAGTCTGTTCCTTCTTTTCGCCATCTTTGGTATTCCAATTTTTATTGGTGGCAAGAGTAAACTTAGCTAATTTTACACCAGACTCTAAATCCACGATTTCTGGATCACGAGTCAAATTCCCAATTAACAAAACCTTATTGAAACTTCGCATAATTTAAAGCTTATAGAATAAAACAATCTCAGCATAGGTGTAGCGGATTAACCCAACTTAAAATATTCATTGTTAAAATCCTAAAAAATAGCTTAAATTATAAGCAAATAACTTTTTTTGTTATGTTTACTGGAATTATTGAAAAG
>CAZHCC010000189.1:0-1720 GCA_964530975.1 uncultured Candidatus Saccharibacteria bacterium | reverse complement strand
TAAGATAGCTTTGCTTTTTCTGTTCCAAAGTTAATTTCACAAACTTCAACTCCAGGGACCTTTTTTAATGTTTTTTCGATTGTGAATGCGCAGCTTGCACAAGTCATTCCTTTGACCGGAATTGTTATATTTGTTTTTTCCATAATGTTACATTTGCGTATTTAATTTTTTGATGAGTCAGAAAGAATTGCTGAGTTTTGATACCACTGAGATTTCCAAGTTAACATTTGATTTATTTCTTTTGCCTGATCTTTAATAATATCATTTGCAAACTCGGTAACCTCTTTTCGATTCGTTGAAGTTTTTATACTTTGAGCCATTCCAATTGCTCCAGCATGATGATCAACCATTGCATTTATGAATCTAAGATCAAATTCGCTATTTGCCTCACCTAAATCCATCATCATACTATTATGCATATTACCTTGGTTTAATTTAACTTCTGTTGTATTGTTGTACCAATCTTTTCTCCAACGATTCAATATTTCTATTTCCTTTTCCTGTGCTGAAATGATGTTATTTGCGAGAAAAATAATTTCTTGTCTTTTAGACTTCTCTTTAGCCTCTTTAGCCATTTCTACAGCTCCCATATGATGTTCGATCATACCGACAATAAAATCTTCATCAGACATTGATTGCATTGAATTATGAGGGCTTTGTCTTGCGTATTCAGGCGATATTAAATATCCCCCACCTAACCCAAGTACGAAAGCAACAATTATTAATGATATTGATAAGTATTTAGACATTTTATTTTTTTCCTAAATTATATATTTTTAAAAGCTCATCCACAGTTTCCTTTTTATCTTGACTAAACTTTTCTTCAACGCAATGATGTAAGTGACCTTCTAAAAGCTGTTTTTTTGTCGAATCCAAAAGTCCTTTTGCCGCATCGACTTGCTGAATAATATCAATACAATATTCATCATTGACTATCATTTCCGAGATTTTATTTATTAAACTTTGCGCTTTTTTTAAGGCAATCAAAGCTTTTTGTGTATTTTCTGGTGTTCCGTGTTTATGTTTCACTTTAAATTTGTTTAATTTCTTCTAAAGTATATTTTTCTCCTAATTCTAAAATTGCATTTTCTGCAAGGATTTTTGTTTGAGCTAAAGATTCATTAGACTTGAAAGATCCAATATTAGTTTCCAGATTTACTTCAATTTCTTCAAAACCCTGTTCTTGTAGATTTAAAGAAATCAAATTTTTGCAACCAGAACAATGCATTCCTTTTATTTTAATTTGATAATTATTCATACTCATTGAAACACCTGTTACCTAGGTAGCAGGTGTGAAGATATTAAATTTTTTTGTTTCTTATGTCAAATATAACTTTATTGTTTTAAAAATATTAAATAAATTTAATAGTAAAATTATACATTCCCATACTACAAGTACCTTTTAATTCTGATCCTGCAACTTGTGCAGGAATATTAATCATCGTCTCTCCAGAAGCGGGTAGATTTTTATTTATCTTAAGTGATGGAATTGTTAATGCACTAGAGCAATCAAAAGTATTATTAGTTTTTACTTTTAGCACAGATGCTTTACCTGATTGTGCTGTAACTATGCTGGGGGAATAACCTCGATTTGCAGTCATATTAATTACCTGTTTACCATCCTCGGTGATAACTGCTACGTCTTGAGTGATTTCTTGCATACCATCATTACCAGCATCCATCATGGAAAACATAAATACACTCAATCCGACTATGGCAA
>CAZHCC010000188.1:0-1724 GCA_964530975.1 uncultured Candidatus Saccharibacteria bacterium | reverse complement strand
CGAACCCAATGACAAAATGATAAAAGGTACCAAGTTTCACGAGATGCTACAAAGCGAAGATCCAGCGCCTTATAAAGAATTCTTTTCAGACGATTGCATAACAGCGGCTCGCAACTTTATGGATTACCGCAGTTCGCTTTTTGAGATTAAAGTGCGTAAAACTTATGAGACAAAACGGGGGCTTGTTTCACTTACTGGAATGGCGGACCAAATTATTGGTAATAAGATTGTTGAGATTAAAACAACTTATTCACCTATTCAATACGATACCTATTCAGATTCTTTGCAGTGGCGAGTGTATTGCGATGTATTTCAAGCTCCGGAAGTTCAATATAATGTTTTTGAATTCAAAGATACGCTAGCAAACGACTTCAAAAATTGCGCATTCTTTAAATTCTTTGCGCCAAAAAATAACCATGAGAAAGTTTCTGAATGGGTTGCGAATTATACGGATTTTTTATACTTGGTTGGCCTTGAAAATGCTCCGGAGGTGCAGTTATGAATTATTTAGAATTCTTAGATAGTAAGAAACATAGTTCTATCAATTTTGGAATTGATGCTACTTATTTTCCTGATGCTATGTTTGATTATCAAAAACACGTAGCCGAATATGCAATTAAAAAAGGAAGGTGCGCCGTGTTCCTAGATACAGGCCTAGGTAAAACAATACTAGAACTTACAATAGCCGTAAATTATGCAAGGCATACAAATAAGCCTGTTTTAATTATTACGCCTCTCGCAGTTGCTTTTCAGTTTATAAAAGAAGCTGCAAAATTTGGTATTGATGATATTGAATATAGTAAAAATGGTAACTACAAAAGTAAAATAGTAGTTTGCAATTATGAAAGATTACAACATTTTAATTCTTATGATTTTGATTGTGTTATTCTTGATGAGTCCAGCATCCTTAAAAACTTTGAAGGCTCTACTAAAAATCTTATTACAGCTTTTCTTAAGAAAGTAAAATATAGATTCTTATTTACTGCGACTCCGAGTCCCAATGATTACATCGAATTAGGTACTAGTTCTGAAGCTTTGGGGTATCTTGGATATATGGATATGCTTACAAAGTTTTTTAAGAATAATGCAAGTAGCATAGACATAAGACACGCGGGATGCGAATGGTATTTAAAAGCACACGCCGAGAAAGACTTTTGGAGATGGATAGCATCTTGGAGTATATCAATGCGGAAACCTTCAGACTATGGCTTCAGTGATGACAAACATACTTTGCCGGAACTATTCGAAATTGAAACTATTATCGATAATCTAGTTCCTCTTGCTATAGATGGTCAAAATACAATGTTTACAATTCCAGCTACAGGATTTAAAGAAATTAGAGCTGAAGTTAGGTCAACAATCAATATGCGATGTGAAAAGGCTGTAGAAAAAGCTAACAATCATTTATGCTCTGTATATTGGGTTAATCTAAATGATGAAGCAAGTTTAATAAGCGAACTTGATAAAAATACAGTTGAAGTAAAAGGTAATATGAATATAGATAAGAAAGAAGAAATACTACTCGCTTTCAGCGCTGGTGATATTAAAAAACTTATTACAAAGACTTCTATAACTGCATTCGGTCTTAATTGGCAGCACTGTAATCATACTATTTATTTCCCGACTTATTCATTCGAGCAATACTACCAAGCTATTCGACGCTTTTGGAGGTTTGGACAAAAGAGACCGGTATATGTAGATCTTATTTTGTCCGATGGTCAGAC
>CAZHCC010000187.1:0-1741 GCA_964530975.1 uncultured Candidatus Saccharibacteria bacterium | reverse complement strand
TTCTTGTACCCTTAATTCAAAGCCAGAATCCTTTTGATATTTTTATTTTATTTCTTGGTACAAATGATTTAAAAGATGAATTTGATAAAGAGGCAAAGGATATAGCAAAATCAATCGGGAGTCTAATTCGCTATTCACATTTTTATTCAAAAGATTTATTCTATGTTACTCAATTCATATGAAAAAAAATACAAGTTTAAATAAAATTATTATATTTTCTATTACTTTCGGGATTAGTGCATTTTTCACCACAAATATTATTTTTGCACAATCAACTCCTACAAGAGTACCTGCAAATTCACAAATTCAAAGAACAGAAGCAAAGAAAGCACTTTGTGACCGGGTTACAAAAAGAGTTGAAGAATTGGTCATGCGAATGCAAACAAGTCATGATAAGAGACAAGAAGCCTTAAATAAAGCAGAGACCAGTATTGCAAAAGCAATTACAAAAGCAGAAGAGCTTAGATATAATACATCAAAAGTTAAAAGTAATTTAACGAACCTTAAAGAAATGAGAACTAAGATTGCAGAAGATCATTCAAATGCAATTGCCGCATTAGAAGCAACTAAGGAAATTCAATGTGAGTTAAGGACAGGTAATTTTCGTGAAAAAGCTCAAGTAGCAAAAACTAAAGCTGATTCTTATCGAAAAAATGTCAAGCAGGAATTAGCTAAAGAGCTTAGAGCACTAAAGGAAAGCTTAAAAGAATTAAAGTTACAAAAGTCATCAACAGTAAATAATTAAAAAAATCAATTATGAAAAAAATAAATGAAAATAAATTAATAGTTTTTCTGGCAATCGTAGTTGTCATATTTGTATCAGTAATCTTTATTTTAAATACTCAAAATAATACTAATACAAATAAGAATTCAGAAATTACTAAACAAATTGATACAAGTACCAGTGATTTGGAGGAATCAGAAGGTCTATTAAAAAATATTGATGATGATCAGCCAGAATTTTCCGTAAGTGACTTTGAATAATGAAAAAATATTTAACTGGTTCGATTTTTATTATTCTCATAATTATATCTTTTGTTTTCATATTCCAAGTTTTAAGTGATAGTCAAAAAGATTTCTTATCCGATAACAGTAATCTTCAAGAGACTAGAACTACTACTATACCTACAAAAACACCAACTGCTACAAAAAATGATAATTTAGTAATAGATGATGCACTAAAAGATATTGATTCTATAAATCTAGATTCTCCTGATATGGGCCAAACTGAATTTGATTAAATTTAAAGTCTCAATATTATTATTGATTTTTGCTTATCGAATAGTACTTGTATCTAATTTAACTGGCAATTCTGGATCTTATATATTTATCCGGATGATTATAAAAAAAGTTCGAACTCAATCCCAAGAGCCCTGCTATTTTACTCTATAGCTACAGATAGCAGGTCAACTGCCGTGACTTTCTTAGATTGAGATTATTTTTTCGTTACCAAAATTCATATGATGTTCGCCGGAGCTCTGTTTAGATCATTATGAACTTTCGTGTTGGTAGCGCAGGCTGGCTCTCACCAATTGCAAAGAGTTTATTGAGTTTTGAAAATTATTTAAATTCGCACAATAGTTGCTTAAATCTAAATTTGACATAGGTGTACCCTAGACCTACTATATTTGGTATAAACAAATTTTATGTCAAATATTAATGAAAATCAATTAACTACAAATAATCAATCAAGTTTAATTCCAAAAATATTTTTCGGAGTATGTGCAATTGCCATAGTCGG
>CAZHCC010000186.1:0-1749 GCA_964530975.1 uncultured Candidatus Saccharibacteria bacterium | reverse complement strand
TTGGAAAGATTTTAAGGCTTTTAAATCATATAATGTTTGTAAAAACAGTTTTCTCAACAACTTCAATTAATATTCCGATTATCGGAAAACCTCGTAGATCAAAGAAATTAATTCATCTTGATATTGGTTTTGTGAATTTTATTTCTGATAGCTATATGGAATTTGCGAGTTCAAGTATTGATTCAATTTACCGAGGTAAAATTGGTGAACAAATTGTTGGACAGACTTTACTTTCTATAGATCGAACAATCCCTTTGAATCTTTTTTATTGGGCAAGAGATAAAAAAGAAGGTATTGCAGAAGTTGATTACACTTTCTCATATAAAGGCTTTATTATTGGTATTGAAGTCAAAAGCGGATCTTATGGTACGATGAAATCGTTATTTAGTTTTTCAGATAATGTACAAAAAAGTCTTTTAGTTAGAGTTTATTCTGGAAGTTTAAAATATGAGAAGTTTACATATGGAGGTAAAGAATATTCAGTGCTTTCAATACCATTTTATCTTTTGCATAATATTTATGATTTATTAGATGAGGTGATTGAGAAATAGAATTGATGAAAAATGTCAGTTTCTTGATAAAATTAGTACAAAATATGTCAATATTTTTATATGGGTTAATTTCTGGCTTGGGAAGAGTGGAAAAATTCGAACTGAGATTACGACTGCAGACTAATCCATTACATTTCCTTCGTTCATAGTATTAGATTCTATTCATTAAATTTTAAGGAGAGCGAAAAGGTCTCCTTTCGTTTATAAGATTTCTCCAGAATTAAATTTTGATACTAATGGCTGGACTTTATACCTTTAGTTAATATAATCAGGAATGAAAGTCGCATTAGTAAATTTAGCCAAATTAGAGGATTTATCTCTATCTAAACATCAAGAAGGGATTTCTAGATTTCTTGAGGAAAATGGAATAGATTTTCTAGATTTTTATTCAGGTAGATCTGGCTTAGAGGAGCTATTAGAAGGATTTCACGATGCATTAAAATCAGATGCTGAGTTAATTTGGTTTACTCAAGGTGGTGATAAGGTTATTCGGTTTCTAGATAAAATAGATTGGAAATTATTTGAAAAAAGTGAGAAAAAGTTTATGGGAACAAGTGATCCAACTCATATCGCTTGGAAATGTAAAGAGTTAGAGTTAGATTATTTCTATGGTCCAAATGCGAAAAAAATATACGAATATTATCCTCATCCTGAAAATAGAAAATTTTTGGTTGATTTTTTAAAAGATTCAATATTACCAAAACCTCAAATTGAAAAACTTACAAATTGTTCTAGTTTTAAGTTGGAATGTGAAAATGAGAAAATCATCGGAGGTCATTCTTTTATTTCAATATTCATGATGCAATTTTTGGATGTAAATCTAGATGGTAAAGTTTTATTCTTTGAACATCACTATATTCTTGGAGAATCTTATGCTGAACTTCTTTACTTTGTAGACCAATTAAAACTAATTTTAAAAACAAAAACAGGACTGCCGAAAGCAATATTATTAGGAAATACTTATCTTTTTGATGAACAAAACAAAATGATAGATTATAGAGAGATTAATAAAATAATTGCTGAACATTTAGGAGACTTGCAAGTAGATGTTTTTTCTTTGGATCACGCACAGACAATTATTAGATTTTGAGAAAAGTACTTAAACAAATAGGAGATTTGTATTTTTTGGACATAACATGCCCATATAAGCACGAGAAAGACGTGTGTGTAAAGAGAAAATAAGGTTTGTAACTGACAA
>CAZHCC010000185.1:0-1752 GCA_964530975.1 uncultured Candidatus Saccharibacteria bacterium | reverse complement strand
GTATATGGACCCACATGGAGACGCTGCAAAGACGATAATGCAGTATATACCCAAAAAGAGAATTAATGATGTTTGCTACTTCAATCCTGCAGATGTAGAATTTTCTTTTCCTCTAAATATTCTGGAAATCCCCAATCAGGGCCAGAGGGAATTAATGGTATCTGGTATTATTTCTATTTTCAAAAAGATTTATGGCAATTCCTGGGGTCCTAGACTTGAGTATATTTTGAGAAATGTACTTTTCTCGCTTGCCTCCTTTGAAGGGGCAACTCTTGCCGATGTTTTATCCATACTTCTTGATAAAGGCTATCGCAAAAAAGTTGTTGATCAATTGACTGATCCTGTTTTGATACAGTTCTGGACAAAGGAATTTGAAAGAATGGATCCAAAGCTCCAAACCGAGGCTATATCTCCTATTCTGAATAAAGTCGGCCAGTTCGTAACCTCTCCGCTTATACGTAAGATTATTAATAATAAAAAATCTAAAGTAAAAATTGAGGATATCATGAGTGGAAATAAGATTTTCATATGTAATTTATCTCAAGGGCTTATTGGTGAGGATAATGCAACTTTACTCGGTTCAATGATTATTACCTTGATCCAGATACACACAATGAACCGCGCATCAAAGGCAGAAAGCGAGAGAACCCCTTTTTATTTATATGTAGACGAATTCCAGAATTTTGCGACTCCTTCTTTCATAAAAATTCTATCTGAGGCAAGAAAGTACGGTTTAGGCCTTACTCTTGCAAACCAATATATGCAGCAGATTGATCCTGATATTATTAATGCTATTTTAGGTAATGCTGGTACTTTGATAACTATGGCTGTAGGTAATCAGGACTCCTTTACTTTAGCCAAAGAATTCGGTCAAACTGTAATTACACCGGAAGACCTGGCCGCACTTGAAAGATTCCAGATGGTAATGAGACTTTCTATAGATTTTGAAACATCCCAGCCATTCGCTGCATATTCAATCCCGCTTCCAAAGAATGTTTCCGGTCATTATGACAAGATAATCGAAGCATCAAGAAGAAATTACGGCAAAAGAATTAATTCGGGAGAATAATCCCCGCGCATCTTCTCTGTCATCCCGGCTGAAGCGAAGCGGAATGCCGGGATCTCGCCATTATCTATACAATTCTGCTCAAAAATAAAATGTCCCTCCCTTTCTGTCATCCCGACGAAAGTCGGGATCTCTAAATGACATACACGAAAAAATCCAGAGATCCTGAATAATTATATTTCTTCGATATTTCTACAGAGAAAAAATCTGTTTACAGAAATAATTTTCAGAATGACAATAGGCATATAAGAGGTTACAACTAGTTGGAATCCAGCTTACTTGACTTTTAGTATCTTACTTCTTATTATAGTTCTTACCATGAAAGTCAAAGTAAGTTCAAAGGGACAAATCGTAATCCCGAAGAAAATACGCGAAGATCTGAAGATAAAAGACAAAGACTCCTTATATCTAACAGAAGAAAATGGTCAAATTGTTTTAGAAAAAGTTCCAGGTCTTGACTCTTTTTTCGGTAGCATAAAGACAAAACGAGCTGCTCCCGAAGAAGAGCAAAAAGCCATAGAAGATGGCTATATTGAGAGCTATCTCAAAAGCATTGAGGGTTTAGATTATTTGCAGCCTGACAAAAATGATTCAAATTGATACAAATATAATTATTTCCTCACTAATTGATAGAAATGAAAGCCAGGCAATAAAAGCAAGAAAGTTATTAGCCTCGGAAGAAGATA
>CAZHCC010000184.1:0-1765 GCA_964530975.1 uncultured Candidatus Saccharibacteria bacterium | reverse complement strand
TAGTATTTCATTATGCAGATGCTCACCCGCCTGCTCCAGAGGAGATACAAACCCAAATGAAACCTATTATCGGCACTTTTAGATTAATTGAATAAGTATTAGGATAGAATTATTTCAAATTATCCCATACTTTTTGAACATCATCCAAATATTCAATTCTTTCAACAAAATCATGTAGTTTGGACTGTGCATGTTCATCAACCTCAATTGGTGAAGAAGATTCTTTGACGAGTCCGGCTTCCATAATTTTATATCCCTTTGTTTCAATAAATTTGCGAATATTATTAAGTTCTGAATATTCAGTTTTAATTTCCATTCCAAAGTCATCAACTAAAACATCAATAATTCCGATCTGGTCAAATAATTCCAATTGAAAAATATCTACTTCGTCTTTTTTTATTTTTTCCTGTCCTTCATTTTGGCCCCACTTGGTTTTTTCTTTTTCCTTCGCTTCTTCATCTGTCTCGAATTCCATTAGAATCTTACCAATTGTCTTGAATTGCCATGAAACCGCTCCACTGGTAGCAAATACTCCTCCAAGCTTTTCAATTGTGGACCTTAAATCACCGACAGTTCGATTCTTATTATCAGTAGTACAATCTATAATTAGAGCTATATTGCCTGGAGCATAGGCTTCATAGGATACTTCCTCAAGCCTATTTGCACTCCCCCCCTCTCCAGTACCTTTCTTGATTGCGCGATCAACATTATCATTTGGCATATTTATAGCCTTTGCTTTGGATATTGATAAAGCAAGGGATGGATTCATACTGGCATCACCCCCGCCATTTTGTGCCGCTACAGTTATCATTCGTGCTACTTTTGTAAATTCATTAGCTCTAGCAGCATCATTTGCTCCCTTTTTTCGTTTAATTGTATCCCACTTTGAATGTCCTGACATAAATATTTAATAAATGATTATAGTTTTAGACTGGAAATGTGTAAATAACTTTATTTGTATTTTTGTAAATAGTCTACAAAAAACTTACTTATCTTGCCCCATCTCTGGAATTTAAGTGCCATTTCTTCAATATCAAAGAAATCTCTTTCTAAAATTACTCCGGTTGCGGGATCTTCCGTTTGAGGAAATATTTTGCTTATCTTTGCAACAAAGAACATTTCCGTGTAATACGCTGTATATTTGGTCAAATGGTTTTTAAATTCAACTTCAAGAAATCCGAGTAATTTGTAATTCTTGATTTCTATATCTGCTTCCTCCTGCAACTCTCTTTTGAGGGCAAGAATCGGGTTTTCATTTTTTTCTACAGTGCCTCCAGGTATCATCCAATGAGAAATACCATCATGTGATACCATGCAAACATTTTTATTGTCATCCAAAGGGATGCATCTGACTTTGCGGATATTTTTAAAGTTTTTTGAATCTAGAACATTATCCGTTGGATAAAACTTATAATATAGACTCTTTGTCTTCATCCTCCGATGGTATTCTATAGGGGTGATATTCATGATTGAGTATAAACCGTGAGTGAGTTTTTGGCTATCATCTCGATGTGATTTATTGTTCCCAAAAATTTAATTTCATTCAATATCATTCCTCTCACAAACTCCTCTCAATGGACAATTTAGACAATCTGGTTTCTTATTTGCAAAACAATAATTTCTTCCAATAAGGATTAAATGTTTGGGTGTTTCAAAATATGCTTCTTTAGGCCATTTCTTAATTAGATCCAATTCTACTTTTTCCGGTGTTTTCTGTTTGGTCCATCCAATTCGATAAGAAACTCTTTTTACATGAGTATCTACA
>CAZHCC010000183.1:0-1774 GCA_964530975.1 uncultured Candidatus Saccharibacteria bacterium | reverse complement strand
AAGTGTTACAGCTCTTTCTTTTTCATCAACCTTATAATCACCCTCATCTAAATCTTTTACAAGTTTAGAAAATTTCTTATATAATTCATTTGATTCTTCTGCTGAGTCAGAAATAATAAGCGGAGTTCTTGCTTCATCAATCAAAATTGAGTCTACTTCATCGATTACGCAAAAGAATGGTAATCTCTGGTTCATATACTCAAAAGTTTTTTGCATATTATCTCTTAAATAATCAAATCCAAATTCTGAATTTGTTCCATATGTGATATCACATAAATATGCTTCTTTTCTTGAAGTTTCTACTAAGGTAAAGCCTTTAAGCGAGCTATATCTTGTCCAGTCAACTTTCTTGGCTAATTCCGTTTCCTCTTTTGTTTTGGAATAATTTTCAAGTAATTCTGGAGAAATATATTTATACGATTTATCCTGATTTACAATACCAACTGTAATACCAAGCTTGCCAAGAATATGCCCAACCCATTCACCATCTCTTCTCGCAAGATAGTCGTTTACTGTAATAAGATAAGCACCTCTTCCAAATAATGCATATACAAATAATGCCAAAGGAGCAACAAGTGTCTTACCTTCTCCGGTCTTGAACTCAATAATTCGTCCCTGTGTTAAGGCAATACCTGCCATGACCTGTACTTCATAATGTTTATGGTTTGCAGCCCTATTAGCGGCTTCTCGTACAAGTGCAAAACAGACAGGTAGTTTTTCGATTATAAAATCTAAAGTATCACCACCCTGCTTGGTATCAAGCCAGGATTTACCTTTTTCCATAATGACTTTAATATCAGGAGAAAACTGGGACTGGAATTCTTTTTTAAGTTCTTCAACTCTAGCTTTTAGTTCCTCATCACTGAGTTTAGTGAATTCTTCATCGAATACCAGAGCATCCTGAGCAAAGTTTTTTAGCTTAATAACCTGCTTTTCATTTGAATCAAATACTTTGGAACGGATTTTGGAAATAATACCTTCATTTCCCTTCTCAAGTTTTTTGGTTTTATCGCCTGATCGCTGGAATTTAATAAAAAAAGCTGATAAACCTGTCTTGGGTTTATCAGTCTGTTTGGGTGTATTTAGACCTAATAGCTTTGCTAATTTCTTATCTGTTATCTGGTTTTCATCAATAGAATCAATAATAGAATCATTTACTTTAGCGTCATTTTTGGGTTTAGACTTAGATTTTTGTTTTTTTGACATTATTCTCAAGAATTTAGTTGTAAGGATATTACAAATTTTATCTTAAGAAAGATAGCAAATTTAGTGGTGAATGTAATTATTTTGATCTAATAGTTGCAGCTTTAGTCTACAGAATTGCCAACAGCTTCGAGAATCATTTACTACTCTTACTAAGTGCTTAGCGATAATTACCATTTCTACATTTTTCTATTAATGTCTTCACAATTACTAGTCCTCATCATATTCATTATTATTCTGTCTGGATTGAATCTCATTGCTTTGACTAAAGTAACTACCAAGCCATCCCAGAAAATTCCATCTACTATTGTTTTCCAATCTTGATGGATAATTCGCATCAAAATCAGATATATTACGATCATATCTCTCTTTCCTTAATTGCTCTCTAGTTTTTTTCTGTACGGGATATTGATTTGTATTATAGTTCTGTTCATCTAAAAGTTTATCTTGAAATTCATTATCATTATTATCGCGTTCAGATTTCCAATTATCTATTAGAACTCTAACTTCATCTGGCATATCAATATCTATTCTTGAATATATACTCCGGTTTCGATTACTTCTTGGAGAT
>CAZHCC010000182.1:0-1781 GCA_964530975.1 uncultured Candidatus Saccharibacteria bacterium | reverse complement strand
CGGCATTGGGGGTATTTTAGAACAAAGGGGTTATGGTCCCACTCCGCTAAAGCTACGTGGAATTAGTGGAAAAGTAGGAATTCCAGAATTAGATAAATTAATTGGAGTAAAGATAGGGAATAAGGGTAAGAGTTTGGAGTTGAAGGGCGAAGGGAACCTGGATCTTGGTGGGATTGGGAAAGGGTTCTGGTGGATAAACTGGCAAAAATTTTCCAGAATAAATTAGACTTCAAATATTTCTTAATCAATGGAGGAGGAGATATTTATGTTACTTCTAATTATGATCAGGAAGTAGAAATATTTTTACAAAACCCGCTTGATCCAAATGAAATATTTCAAGTCATAAAATTAAAAGATTCTTCCATATGTGGATCTTCTCCGCATTTACGTAAATGGAAAGATAAAAATGGAGAAGAGTATAATCATATTATTAATCCCAGGTCCTTAATCCATAATTCAAAGTCTCAAAATCTTAATCTGAATTCAAGAAACGAGAAAAGTTCTTTCGTAATCGCACGAAATACTGTGATAGCTGATGTTCTAGCAACAACTCTGATTATTAGAAATGATGAGGATTTTGTAGTGGAATTAAGAAACAATTTTGATTTTGGTTTTATTACTATTGGCTAAACCTCAGCCTTGACTTCACTAGCCCAAAATATACCTCAATTTGCTCGGTCCATTTTTAGAAATATATTTTTCAATATAAGCATCGAGTCCATAAATTCTACCTGCTCCAAATACTGACAGAATAAGGAAAACTAAAATATAAATAATATGTTGATTAATAAGTCCAGTTGAAGGAGGGAAAACCGTGAAATACAAAAGTGTCATCAGAATTATGCCAAAGAATGAAGCAAGTCTAAGTAATATGCCGCTAATAATTCCAAGACCTATTAAGATTTCTCCCCAGATAACCAAAAATGTGATAACTGGATTTCCTGCCATAGACATAAAGTAAGTTTCAAATGGTCCTGAAGTAGCATTGTTAAGATAACCACTTGGATTGAATCCTGTGATTAGTTTAGATATACCACTCCAGAGAAATAATATTCCAAAAAGTATTCTGGTGGTTAATATTAAATATTTTTGTGTTCTATTCATTTTAAATTCTTAATAATTTATTATCTTACTTTTATATATTATTACAAATCATGCTTGTAATAATAGTCCACAAAAGAAATATGCTTGCCGTCACTGTTGGCTCACCGGTTAGTATTCAAAGATGAATATTAATTGTTGATAACTTGATTTGCCTGGAAGATCCCGAAGATTTTGTCTTTATTGGAGAAATTTATCGTTCATTTGATAAGATTGAAGAAAAAGACATTATTGAATTGTTCCGGGAAATCGTGGAGAAATAAGCAGAATTTAATTTTTACATAAAATTTACAATCCCTTCATCAGATCCTCATCTATATTCTCTAAAAACAGATCAGGAATATGGAAGAAGCAAATAAGATAAAAAAAGAGATCTCAAAACTCAAATCATTAATGTATTTTGCATTAATTTGTAATCAGAAGGATACTGCTGATCAATATAGAGGCAAGATTATTGAGAAGATCGAGTGTTATAATAAATTACTAACAAATATTAAGAGTATTGAATATAAAATTTCCAATAGGGTTTTGAATTTCCATTAGGATTTGGAAAGTAATATTCTGGCTACGGAAATTTGTCCGATGAGGATAATTCAGGTAAATGAATGATGCACTATTTTGCAAAGACGCCATTAATGGCGTCTTTGCCCTGTCGTCTCCCTGGGGGAATATTATTACTT
>CAZHCC010000181.1:0-1786 GCA_964530975.1 uncultured Candidatus Saccharibacteria bacterium | reverse complement strand
GTGGTTAAACAAAAAACCAACACCCTTAAAACCACCAGTATTCCTCCTGCAACAGCAGCACCAATCCAACAGGCAGAAATGCTGGCGGCACTTGTTAAAGCACTTGTAGAGGGGCAAAAACCCTTACTGTCGAACTACGACGAACTATCGAAGGCAGCAGAGAAAAACTGGTTAATTACAAGTGAGGTTCTGGGGCAACTGCTTGGGATGAGTAGGAGCACCATTAGCAGTAAGGGTTCTTCCTTTAGAAAACTTGGATTTGAGTTTGAGAAAATCAAAGAAGGAAGTACAACCTTATGGAAAGTTAGGCAGTATTGATATGAATACACCACCAGATAGAACAAAAGACAAGAAATCCATTAACTTCATTAAATCCATTAACTTCGTTCAATGGATATTATTGTTATGCTTTGGAACATTTGCAATTTTAATATTTGCGGCATATCACGTACCCAGAGATGATAATGATGAAGGAGAGAAAGAAACAAAAGTAGATAGTTGGTATTCAAGTAATGATAGAAATTATGATTGCGAATACGAATTAAAGCAAAAATTAGGAGACCCTAATAGTTATAGCAGGAGTGGTGGTTTTAATAGTATAAATGATTTAGGAAACGAAAAGCAGATTGTTTGGAAATATAGAGCAAAAAATGCTTATGGTGGTTATATCTTAAATAATGGAGTTTGCACGATTTACAAAGATGTAGAGGTTGTAAGAATTACTGCAATGGATGGGTTTAATTTTAATAATTAGAATGAATAAACTACTTTTTATTGCTTTTTTATCATTCACAAGCATTATTTTACCTGCGTCTTATGCTTGTGAAAGATTGAATAAACCAGTGCTTGGTAAGGAATGGAAGGGTGAAGGAAGCAAGTATATTGCGATTGTAAATAATGAAAAAGTGGTAAGATGTGATATTAATTTTATAAGTAAGTATGAAAACGCAGAAACCTATAGGATTTATGCGTTTGGATTGGATAAAAATATAAATACTGTTGCATACGAGTGCGAGCAATTTAGCATAATACGCCAAACAGATTTAGATGAATTATATAAGGAAGCGTGGATTTTGGTTGATAAGAACAAAAAGGAGTTTTACCTAAATGCAGGAAAAGATAATTGTATATGCAAAGATACTGGAACTAATGAAAAAAGAAACATTACTCTTTACTGCAAACGAAATCTACAAGAAGATTTTACCAAAATACAACTAAAAAGTGAAACGGAGTTTGTTCTTATAGATAAAGAACGACCTCAATTATGAAATATGTTGCCAGCAAAGAAAAGTTAGTAAAAAATCAAACTGGAAGGGCAAACCACCAGTATTGACAAAAAACCAATAATCTTATATAATAAATGAGAAATCACCTCATTTTATGGAAATCAATCCTTCTTCCTATTCTTTTGTAAAAGAGGCACAAATTGAGAGAATTGATGGTGTTGATTTATTGAGAATAATAAAACAATCAAATGTTTTTGAGGAAAAACGAGAAGCAACCATAATTTTAAGTGTAGAGCAGGAAATCCACCAACTTATTAAAGGTATAGCAGGAAGAGATATTGATGGAATAAAAGCAAAATTGGGTATTGATATAACAGAACAGGAACTCATAAAATTACCACATTCTATAACCGGAGTAATTTTATATTATCTCATTGACGGATTAGAAAGAGACTATAATATACATTTTGAGAATAAACCAAAATCCATTAAAACAAGATTTAGAGTATTAGGCGGTGTAAAAGGAAGAAAAAGGTTTTATTCTCTGGAACAAAAAAACG
>CAZHCC010000180.1:0-1799 GCA_964530975.1 uncultured Candidatus Saccharibacteria bacterium | reverse complement strand
AAATCAAAATATTTGAAAATTAAAAACTCCTGCATAAGCAGGAGTTTTTATAATCTTTATCAAGAATTATCTTGAAAGATTTGTAGCTGCCTTACCGACTCTATCTCTAAGATAGTAAAGTCTAGCTCTTCTGACCTTGCCATGATTTAGAACCACAATTGAGTCAATTGCAGGTGAATTAACAGGCACTATTCTTTCAACTCCTACACCATTTGCTCCTATTTTACGTACAGTCATTGACTTACGCATTCCTGATCCGGATAATCTAATTATAATACCTTCAAAATTCTGGATTCTAACATCCTTACGGTCAATTACTTTGAAACCTAATTTAACTGTATCCCCGACTCTCAATTCTGGGATTTCATTCTTCAGGCTCTTTGCTTCAACCTGTGATACTATTTTTACATTCATGATGATAATTTATTTTAATAAACAATTGAGAAAGTATACTATAGAACTTGATTTCTAACAAACTTCAAATATATGCATCATCACAGCATACATGAATTTATATCAAACTGATTATCGCTAAGGATTTGGACTCATATTATAACCGGTTATTGTTGGACCGGTTGCGGCTGGTCCATTACGTTTAGGATTCATCCGTCTCAAAATATCCTCTTCAACAAGAAGCCTGTCCCTTCCGTATACATTTCTCGATATCTGAGCTATCAGGTCTTTCATTCCACTATCACCCTTGGGGAATTTTTTAAATGTTGTTCTTATTGAAAAAGGTGCTGGATATCTTCCATCAACCATAAGTTTAACATAGGCATTTTGATTTTCTATATTGGTTAAATCATTCTTGGAGAAAATTGGAGAAAACTGCCCCTCTAAATACTCAGCATCGTCTAAACCCACTCGAAAAGACACAATGGTTCCTACATTTCCAAAAATAGCATTACGGATCTCATCTTTCATCTGACCAATATACTGATTGGCAACAACAAGATTTAAACGAAATTTTCTGGCTTCAGAAAGTATAGTTGCAAAATCGTCAGTAGCAAAATTCTGAAATTCATCGACATAAAGGAAGAAGTCCTCTCTTTTTTCTATAGGAGTATCGATCCTACTCATTGCAGCAGATAAAATACGCGGGATAAGGAGTAAACCAAGAAACTCTGAATTCTCTGCTCCAATCTTACCCTTTGAAAGATTTACCAGAAGAATTTTCTTACCATCCATTATCTGGCGCAGCTCAAATGAGGAAATCGACTGACCAAGCATATTCCTCATAAGTCTATTTGAGATGAAACGATCCAGTTTGGAAGTGAAATAACCCATAAGTTCTCCACGCCTGTTTTCGGGTGTAGCGGGAATTTCTTTTTCCCAGTAATCACGAACAAATGGATCATCAGTATATTGTTTTAAATCATTTATCACATCCCAGTCCAGAAGAAGGCATTTCATTGCCTCAATAAGTGTACCGCCTTTTTTGGCCATAGAAGTTAGTAGCACTGACCTCATTGCCCTTTCAAGTAAAGGTCCGGTTATACCTTGATTATTAGGATCAAATAGCTTTTGAATCATTTTATAAAATGAGTTTGCTACGAAATGTTTATCCTCTTCAGATTTATTATCCAAAACATTAAAACCGAATGGTTTATCAAAATCTCCCGGATCCCAGTAGACAACGTCCTCAGCCCGATGAGCAGGTATTCTTTCCATAAGCCACTGTATACCGTCACCATGAGGATCAATATAACAAAGTGCATGACCGGCATTAATATCCTGTAAAGCCAGATTCTGCATAAAATATGACTTACCTGTACCAGTTTGACCAATAATGTACATAT
>CAZHCC010000179.1:0-1800 GCA_964530975.1 uncultured Candidatus Saccharibacteria bacterium | reverse complement strand
GGTTGATGAAAAAGAAAGAGCTGTAACACTTACCGATTCTGGTATTCAGAGAATGGAAAAGTGGCTGAATGTCGATAATCTCTGGACGAATAGCTATTATGCAAAATATCTTGACCGCTCACTTATAGCAACTTACTTCTACAAAAAAGATGATCAGTATATTGTTAATAATGGCGAGGTCGTTTTGGTTGATGAGTTTACAGGACGTTTGCAAAATGGCAGAAGACTATCAGATGGTATACATCAAGCAATTGAGGCAAAAGAAGGAGTCGAAATACAAAGAGAATCTCGAACAATGGCTACTGTAACATACCAGAATTATTTCCGTTTATTCCCGGTACTTTCAGGTATGACTGGTACTGCTTTAACTGAAGCGGAAGAATTCGCCAAAATTTACAATCTTGAAGTTGTAGAAATACCAACAAACAGGCCAATGATCAGAATTGATCATACAGATATTATCTATAAAAATGAAGATTCAAAGTTCCGGGCAATTGTGAAAGATATTGAAGACAAACATGAAAAAGGCCAACCTATACTGGTTGGTACAGTTTCTGTAGATAAGTCAGAAAAGCTTGCCGAAATGCTAAAAAGGGCTGGTGTTAAACATGAAATTCTTAATGCAAAAAACCATGCAAGGGAAGCAGAAATAGTCGCGAAAGCTGGTGAAAAGGGTGCGGTAACTATTTCCACAAATATGGCTGGTAGAGGTACGGATATTAAATTGGGCAAAGGAGTTATTGACCAGGGAGGACTTTATGTTATTGGTACAGAAAGACATGAATCACGACGTATTGATAATCAGTTAAGAGGTCGTTCCGGTCGTCAGGGAGATCCTGGTGAATCCAGATTTTATCTTGCACTTGATGATGAGATTATGAGAATTTACGGTGGTGATATGATCAAACGTATTCTTACTGCCACAAATGCTCCCGAAGATTTACCATTTGAATCCAAATTTATTGCAAATACGATTAAATCCGCTCAAAGAAGAGTTGAAGCAGAAAACTTCGATGTTCGTAAACATCTTGTTGATTATGATGATGTCTTAAATAAACAGAGACTTGTTATCTACAATAGACGTCGAAGAATAATGGAATTATTCGATGAAGCCAAGCAATATTATGAAAATAATAAAGCTAGATTAGATAAGAAAATTGAAGAAGGCGGAATTCCTGTCGAAGAAATAAGATTAAGAGATTATGTAAATAGAAAACTCAAACAGCAGGTTGAATTCTTTGTAAATAATGCTTCAAGTGAAGAAACTTTAACCGAAGTACAGGTTAAGAATATTCTTGATGAATTACTACAAATCATGCCAAAATATGTTTTGGAATATGTTGTAAAAGAAGAATTCGAAGTTGATTTTGAGAAATTTGTATTATTCTTATTCCAGAATCCAACCAAAGAACGTATAAAAGAACAAATGTTCCTGATTACTGATGAGGCCTATGATTATAAAGAAAAGGAAGAGGGCTTTATAACAATGAGAGAAATCGAAAAATATGTGATGCTTGATGCTATTGATACTCATTGGATTGATCATCTTGAACAAATGGAGGATATTCAGTCAGGAGCCAAACTTCAGGGCTATGGTCAAAAGGATCCATTACACTTGTACCAGAATGAAGGCTATTCACTATTTGTCGATATGATTGCAAGAATTGATAATGATATTGCAAGACGTATTATGCTTTATACTGCAAAAGTAGAAAGACAGGCTAAGCGTGAAGAATTGCGAGCCTCTGTCCAATCAACCGCAAGACTGGCACAGGAGGCACTTGAGAATGCGTTTAGGGA
>CAZHCC010000178.1:0-1818 GCA_964530975.1 uncultured Candidatus Saccharibacteria bacterium | reverse complement strand
TTCATCCGCCGGCCCATTCCTGCGCAGTCTCGCCTCGTAGTGGAGGAGCTCAGCGCCAACCGAGGGGAATTCGATGCCCGCGGTATTTCTCTCGAGATTGATGATGTATTACATCCATTCTACATACCGGGAACCAAAAGTGACGTAAGTCGCTTTTGGCCTATAATATGTTATAATTGAATTGTGGATCCTCTAAAATCTCAAAAACTAAATAGAGAGATACGAAAAAGGCGTGAAGGCAAGCTTTTATGGCTACTTTTTATTAATATTATCTTTATTACATGTTGTACTGCAATTTCAATTGTTTATGGCCCTTTAATCTATCATGAAATCCGCTATTCATTTGCTACTTTATATGATGATAATGTAAAAAATAGCGGAAGACTTGCCAAAGATTTACCGATAAAAGCAAAGAATGGAGAAGATATCCTTCTTAAGCCAATTGTTACTATCCCTGAACCAAAAGATAAGAATTTTTCAATTATTATCCCGAAGATTGATTTAAACAAAAAGGTTATATCAAATGTTAATCTATCTGATGAAAATGATGTGAAAAATGCTTTATCTCAAGGTGTCGGATGGGCAAAGGGAACCGTTGAGCCTGGACAATACGGCAATTCACTAATTTTTGCTCATTCTACTAGAAATGTATGGGATATCTTGAGATATAACTCGGAATTTAGCCTTCTGGACAAACTTCAGGTTGATGATATGTTTAGCATTGTCTATGACGAGAGGCAATACGACTTTATAGTCTTTGAAAAGAAAGTTGTTCCAGCAAATGATACTAGTTATTTAACTTCAGTAGCTGATGGAAGAGTTGTTACTTTGCAAACATGCTATCCACCCGGTTCGGATTCAGGAAGACTCCTTGTAAGAGGAAGACTTGTAGCAATGGAGACAAAATAATCAGTTCTCAAATCTTTCAATACGTACTTTGTAAATATTTTGTATTCTATCCGATTCGGTATTATTTTCTGTAATCCCCAAAAGGATATTACGATCCTCTTTTACAGCAATTACAGCATTTGGATTATATGAGCTCTCAAACTTCATTAAATTTGCCCCGTCCGAGTCAGTAAAAAGCACCTTATTCCCATAATTAAATGCCAGATTCTGACCGTGGTTGAATCCAATTATTCGAGAGGGAGATTGAGTTATGTCTATATCATTTAAAATAAAGGTTCGGGAGTCACTTTCCTCTAAATTATAATACCGGTATTGGTTCTTTGCCTGATTATTTCTTGTAATGACTATTTCCCAAATTGGATCTATAAAAACAACTTCCTCACCATCGAATTTATTTAATTTTTTTAGTTCAAAATTAGTTGAGTTAAATAAATAAATATTTTTCGATGATTGGATTAAAATAGAATTTTGTTTCAAAAGAAGGTCATATGCCTTTAATAGGTTATTCCTACGTAATCCGTCAATATTGGGTATTTCTATTGAAAGCTGATTATTACCTTGATAGCTATTTTCTTTGAGATCAATACTTGTGCTCGTGGTAACCTTATAAACTATGCCATTTGGATATGTGAATTGTATATCCAGCTGTTCATTATTTGATGCTCTTTGAACAAGACTTACAGCATTAGTTCCGACATTGATGGAAATAATCTCACGTGAATTGCCAATGACTAAAAATTCATCATCAGGGGACCAGTATATTGAATCTGAAGACTGGGGGATATAGTTTGGAACTGGAATAATATTACCATTATTATCAATTATATAAACTTTCTCATTCGCGATAGAAATTGCAACTTTACGCCCAAGATAACCAGGAATTATCTTTCTCTCTTTAAGATTAGATAC
>CAZHCC010000177.1:0-1819 GCA_964530975.1 uncultured Candidatus Saccharibacteria bacterium | reverse complement strand
GGTCTTGAACAGGTTAAAGCAAGCAATCTTCAATATGATACTAGTCGTGATCTTCCTTACAAAACTAATTATAAACATTATACAAGACAGGTATTTATTACACAGCGTACAAATACAATTGATCAAATATTTCCATTCTTCACTAAAGAACTATCAAATAGAGGATGGACTGGGAATTTCAAAAAATCTATTGATGGTAATAATGTGATTCGATATAAGGGTGATTTCGATGGGATTTATAGAGATATGTATATAGAGATTTATTCATAC
This sequence comes from uncultured Candidatus Saccharibacteria bacterium, assembly GCA_964530975.1. Classification (GTDB taxonomy): domain Bacteria; phylum Patescibacteriota; class Dojkabacteria; order JAOAGR01; family JAOAGR01; genus CAZHCC01. The sequence goes on along the minus strand of CAZHCC010000177.1, from coordinate 1,549 downwards.
GATCAGGCTAAGGGTTATATCGTCAAACCAAAAGGTACGATTGTCGTAATTTCAAGTGGTTATTTGCCTAAATAATTGATTATATACTAAAATGTTATAATGTAACATTAAACCCTTTATTTCCCATTTCTTAGGGGAGTAAACTTGTATATAAATACTAATTGATTGAGGAATAAAATATTACTTCAGAAAATGTCAGAAAAAAATACTTCCAAACAAAAGATCTTAAATGAAGGCTTGAAAGGTACAATTCTAAATATTACAATTATTATTGCTGCATTCCTATCAGCAATTGGGATCTTTCTTGTGTATCGAAATTATGAAGCAGATAGAGAAAGAGGGTCGCTGATACCAAGGGCTAAGGAAGCATATGAAAAAGGTGAATATAGTCAATCGATTAATTTATTTCTTACAGCTCAAACAGAATTCCCGGATAATATCGAGGTGAAAAAATATTTAGGTGAATTATATTTTTCCAAAGGGAAGTACTCAGATGTAATAATTGTACTCGAAACATTAAATCTAAAGCAACAATTAGGCCCGAAAGAACTTTCATATCTTGGAAATAGTTATCTGGAAATCAATAAAAAGGATGAGACTATAAAGTTATGGGAAACAAAAGATCTTGAACCGTTGGATAGATACAAACTAGCCAAAATTTATCTCGAAAGGAAACTAATAGATCAATATTTTAAAGAATTAGAAAAATTAAAAGATTATCAGGAGCCTTTGGTTTATCTACAAGTTAAGGAAACAAATCTTACAAATATTGTATCAAACCTTGATAGGGCATTAAGTAAGAAAGCACTAAGTGAGGACGTAATAGACATTGAGCTATTTAAAACTCAAATGTCTGAGGCAAAAAAACAATTAGATTTCAATAAAAAAGATTATTCAGAACTTCTTCAGCTTGTCACCTATGCTAATATTAATCAATGTCAATTTATTGATGTTAGGATTAAATCACTTAAAACTACTTTACAAAACCAGAAAGTACCAGTTTACCAAGTCGAGTTTCTGGAGGGTAAATGTGCCAATCAGTCAATGGATCCTGATGCCGCGATAATACAGATTAAGAAAGCAGTTGCTTTTGATACTGCAAATATTGATTATCGTGAAGAACTTGCAAAGTCGTATTTTCTCAAAAATGATGCTGAAACACTAAAATCAACCTATAATGATATATTTCTTATCAAGAAGAGCGCTGATCTATATAATAATCTCGCAGCAAGTCTATATCAATTAGGCAAAAAACCAGATGCTATAAATAATTATAAGATAGCTTTGGAATTAGCTGAAGATGAGGTCCAGAAATCACAAATTTCTTTAATAATCATTCAAATTGAATTTCTTGATAATAAGAATATTGAAGCTTGTAAATTAGAAAGTATAATTCTAAATCTAAATTATAATCAAGCCGAAACTTACATACTTAGAGGGATTTGTGATGTTTACAATGGTAAGGATATACATCAGACTGCCAATGTGAGTGTACTTTACAAAGATTTTCTCAAAGCGCTAAAATCAAAAGATAAAGTAGCTATAGAGA
>CAZHCC010000176.1:0-1824 GCA_964530975.1 uncultured Candidatus Saccharibacteria bacterium | reverse complement strand
AAAACTGTTTTTTTGGCTTCCTTGATATCTTCGCTTAGTATTCTTCCTTCAGCTTCATCTACTTTGACTGACTTTGAGATTTTACGATACGGAACCTCAATAAATCCATATGAATTTATTCTGCCAAATAAAGCTAGATGATTTACAACTCCGATTGATGCACCTTCAGGAGTCTGAACAGCACAAAATCTTCCATACTGAGAATAATGAACATCACGTACTGAAAAAGTTGCTCTTTCTTTTGTTAAACCGCCTGGACCACTTGCAGTAATATGCCTAAGATTGGACAGCTCTGCAAGAACATTCTTTTGAGACATATACCGTGAGATTTGGCTTGAACCAAAAAAATCCCTAAAAGCTGTAACAAGAGGTCTGGAACTCATAACATCGGTAGCAGTGAGCAATTCATCGGTTGAGTGCAAAGACATTTTGTCCTTTGTATTCTTTTCTATCCTTTTGATTGCAGCAATCACTCCTTCACCCAATAACTCATTGACACTTCTAATTCTTCTATTCCCAAGATGATCCATATCATCCATCCCTTCATATCCATAATTTATTCGAAGAAGTCTTTCGACAACAGCAATAATATCTGAAACAGCTAAACCAAAGTTTTCTTCGGCCATTTCCTTTCTATATTTTTCACTCAGCTTTTTATTTAGTTGATATCTTCCAACATCACCAATATAAAGTCGCTTTGGATCGAATAATAATGAATCAATATAAGACTTTGCATTCTCAAGGCTGGCTGTAACATCGGGCCGAAGTCTTCTATAAATATCAAATATTGCAGCTCCCGTATTATTTGTAGGATCTTTTGAAAGGGTAGATTCAAGAAAATTTGGCAAATCCTCATTATGCTTAACATCCTTGAAAAGGTTCTGAATCTCAGCATTTGTGCTGTATCCCATAGCTCTAAAGAATGTGCATATATTAATTCTTGGTCTTCGAGGACCCATTTTAACTGAGATTATACCGGATTTCGAGGTATCGATTGTAAACCATGACCCTCTTGAAGGAATAATTTTTGCTAAGTGCAATGGTCTATTATTATAGTAAAGAGCATTTTTAAGGAAAATTACACCTTCTGCTCTAATTATTTGATGTACAATAACTCTTTCAACACCATTAACGATAAATGTACTTCTATCAGTCATTAATGGGACATCTCCCATAAATACATCCTGCTCCTTTACCTCGCCCGTTTGGAGGTTAACAAGTCTCACACTCCAGTATAGGGGAGCCTGGTATGTCAGCCCCTTTCTCAAACACTCGCCTTCTGTTTTTTCTGGCTCACGCAAAGATGGTTTTTGGAATTCCAAAGACCATAGTTTACCAGTATTATCGGTAATCGGATTAATTAAGTTGAAATGCTTTACTAGGTCCTCCTCTAAAAATCTTTTGTAGGAATCAAGCTGAGCTTGGAAAAGATTAGGTAATGGGAACGATAGTTTGTTTTTAGAAAGTTGGATTCTTTCATGTATTATATTCTCGGTGATTACAATACCTTCTTTTTTCTTTCTTGCCATAATTTATATATTTAGCGTACGCAAACAAAAAAACAGCAACTAAATCTTAGTTGCTTTATAAAATTCTTAACTAGCGCTAGAGAACATTAAGACTCTAGGAGTATATCATTAATTTATAGTAAGTCAACGAAAATTACATTAGCTTTTTCTTAGTCTGTCAAAGAAATTTAAGAAGTAAAGTATATGAGGGATTAAGAGGTGATTTAGCTATTTCCCTTTTACGACAGGTTCTACAGTGATGGGTTCAATACTTACAATCTCATCAAAATCCTATAAAAGCTCTCTCGTCCCAGAA
>CAZHCC010000175.1:0-1833 GCA_964530975.1 uncultured Candidatus Saccharibacteria bacterium | reverse complement strand
AAATCTCTCCAAAAAAGCACCCCCCATTTTTAAATATGGCAAAAAGCGTCCCTTCTTTTTTGCAGCAAAGTTTTTCCTATGAATTCATTGCTCCATTTTTTAATATCTTCCATTGTTGTAGACTCAAGAGCCATTTTTATTTCATTTTCTTCTAAAGTTGAAGTAAATGCTGCAATTGATAAAACTAAATTTGTAATCCCTGCCATCGGGTTGCAACTCACATAATTTTTATATTTTCCAAATGCTGATTCAATAATGTCTGAAGTTATAAGAATTTTTTTACTATCCGGGATTAGTTCTGTTGTTTCTTTGAAATATTTCTCCAATTCATTTTTTATTATTTTTCCGGAATCAGTCACAAGTTTATTTAAAAATATAGAGCATTGGTTTATTGTCTCACATGAAAGTCCATTATGCTTTACTATTTTCTCAACTTCACAGATCACATCATTTATTCCTGATAATTCACCAATGAAATCTTTGTATGAATACAACCAGCTAAAATTTTTTTCTATTTCATCTGTTTTCTCCGTTTCATTCTCCATGAAATGCAATGCTTTCAAGCACCAGTCTGAAACTATTTTAATATTCTGATATCTGGATTTTTTTCTCTGCTTTGGTGGCATCATGTAAGATATTTTTGTTTGAGCTAATTTCTTTCTCATTTCAGTCATAATAGCTGTTATTTCTGTATATGCTTTATTTTCTTTAAAAATCTTTTCTAAAGTCAATGCAATCCTATGAGTTATATCATAAACATGCCTGATTTTGAGCAATCTTAAGCCTTTTTTGAGATCACTGCCATGATCTCCTACCGCATATAATATATCACCAATTTCTTCTCTTAAATTTTCAATCACATCTCTTATTATTTCGCCATTCCAGTTTATTTTTGATATCTCTCTTAACGGCACTAAATCTGTAAATTTCAAAGGCCTTGTAAAGTCTATGTTGCATTGCCTTATTCCAAATATTACTAGTATTTTATCCTGTCCCAGCTGAATACTTTCATCTAATATTATTATCCAGTCGTTTGCTTTTTCTTTTATCTTATTCAGTTTATAATAACCTATTTTGTGTATCCAGTTTAATAAAGTCGTATGAGTTGGGCTATTACAGAATAAATCCATACTTTCTTTTATTATCTTGAAACCCTTTGATAAAGACCGGAAGCTCATTGATGTTTCTAATTTTAATCTTGATAACATTGTTATAACAGTCAATGTATATCCGTACTTCCTTGGTTTATTATCCTCAATCAGTCGTTTTTTTTTAATATATCTTCAATTATTTTATATCTTAACTTAAAGCCTTCAGCTTTCTCTTTCCATTTATTTTTACTTTTTGATATTTCTTTTATTTGCTTCTTTAGTTTTTTTATTTCCTGACCGCGTTCTTTTGCTTTTTCTTTCCATTCTTTCTGGATATTCGCTTCATCGTTTTTGAAAAATTTAAACATATTTTTACTCCTATATTTTTGGAGTAATTTACATCCCCATGTTAAAATTAATAGTAAAAAATGGGACATAATTCCTTAAAATAATGGCTCAGATTTTACACCCCAGGTCAGAGCCTGGAAAACTTAAGGGAATCGTGGGATTGAAAAGAAACAGGGTCAGAGCAAAAATTTGTTAGGATAACGATTAATATTGGGTCAGAGCAAATTTTTTTTAAAAAATAGCTCTGACCCCGCATATTTTTTTTCAATTTTTTCTTCTCGATAGTATTAATGTATATAACCCAAAGGAGATACTATGCCAAGAAAACTACGAAATACAGCTCAGGGAGCAACCCATCATTGTTTTACCCGATGCCATGGAAAGAAAAACAAGC
>CAZHCC010000174.1:0-1871 GCA_964530975.1 uncultured Candidatus Saccharibacteria bacterium | reverse complement strand
CAGATATATTTTGGAATCGAGGATCGGTAGATTTCGTAAATATTCATGCAGTCTTTGAAGCTTCTGCGGGAGATATCCAATCTATAAGTCGAATCAAGCAGAATATACGTAATATAAAGGGAGAATGAGTTTTAGTAATCCTCGACTTTTTATTGAACTTTTTATGGTAAAGTACTTCTAATGATTTTAAGGCATCTCAATATGAATTAAGGCAGATGGTAACTAAGTTCACTACGATTTATCTATTTGTTGCTTTGCCACCTACTATTTCATCAATACTAAGAGGATGAAACTTAATTGTCATCATCGGGGAGATTTTGACTTTTACCGTAGGGTTCGGTAATTGTCTTGAATTCTCAACTTCCGGCATATCTAATTCATATTTAAGTCCGGAATTATTAAATTCAGGGAAGTATTCTAGAAATACATCTTCCATTTCTTTTTTGGTTTATGCATCTGATTCAATCACAAATTCTATATGCTCCCATCCATCCTCATGATATTTATGCTCGCTAGCAGGATATGGTAATTCTATGTATGAGATCCTAAATTGAGCAAATTCAAATGGTTCTGGAAGCTTCAATATCAGAATTTCTCTTCCATTAACTACTTCACTTGAAATAATTTCTGCTCCAGATTCAAGAAGTTCAGCTTTAATTCTATTTACATCCTCAGGATCTCTAAACCGCAATCCTGCGTGATCAATGTCGAGGAAACTCACATCCAGATTATATTTCTCAGTTTGCGTAAATACACCTAGAAGGAAGGTTTCAAATTCATTTTTTAATTTTGACCATGTTTTTAAATCTGCCATTTAAACTATATTATGTCGCAAATTTTTGTTTTGTCTATAATAGGTAAGAAATGTATATAGAAGAATATAAACAGCTAAGAATACGATTTCTGAGATCTATAAAAAAACTATTCGATGATCCTTATTCTAATCAGCTTGATCTTTTCCATGAAATGGCAATTATTAACGGAAGAGAAGATTATTTCCTCCGGAAAATCATTGGATATAAACTCAATGAGTTGGTAGATGATTCCGATTTTAAGGCAGAATTTGATGCAAAGAGTATAAAAGGAAGAGAGAACTATACCTGGGAGGATTTAATTGAAGAATTCAGACAATTAGGTGAAAGAATTGAGGAAGAATTTTGCACCTTAGAACTTAATAGTAATCTCTCCTTAATACTTCATAGTTTAATCCTAAATCTAAAGTCAAAGCTATAATATTTGTACTTTTTACTATACAAATAAACCTTATAATCTGAGTAATGTTCGAGATAGAATTAAACCCTGAATTTGAGGAAGCAATTAGAATCCTGAATGAAACATCGGGCAATCTTCTGATTACAGGTAAAGCAGGTACTGGCAAATCCACTCTTTTGAATTATTTTCGTATAAATACAAAAAAGAAATATGTTGTAGTTGCCCCTACAGGCATTGCTGCAGTTAATGTTGAAGGGGAGACAATACATTCATTCTTTAAATTTAAACCATCAGTTGGTATTGAGGAGGCAAAAAAAACTGCCAGAAATTTACGCAATAAGGAAATCTATCAAAAGCTCGAATTATTGATTATCGATGAAATATCAATGGTAAGAGCTGATTTAATGGATTCTATAGATATTTTTTTGCGTGAAGTGCGCAAAAGTGACTTGCCATTCGGCGGGGTGCAAATGGCCTTAATTGGTGATATGTTCCAGCTTCCACCCGTACTTACTCAAGAAGAGGCAGGAACCTTCAGTGAAATTTATGAAAGCCCATATTTTTTTTCTTCAATCTCTTTCAGACAAATAATGAATGATATAAGTTTTATAGAGCTTGATCGGGTATATCGTCAGAAAGAGGTTGAATTTATCGAAATA
>CAZHCC010000173.1:0-1875 GCA_964530975.1 uncultured Candidatus Saccharibacteria bacterium | reverse complement strand
AATACCGAGGTTTCTCAATTTCTCTTCATTAAATTCCTCAATGACCTTTTTTTGCAATAACTGAATAATATTTGTATCGGCATCTTTATTATTCTCAAAACTTGCCTGGATAGAGACATATCTTCTGCCATCGATTTTGGCGGTATTATTCAAATTTGTGATTTCAATATCTTTTAATTTGACGGTTTTACCTTGTTGATTCGTGATTTGCTGATCTTTCAAATAATTTCTAATCGCAATGGATGTTTTTTCTAGATCATCTGTTTCCTGATCAAACACTTGCAATTTGAATGGAAATGCATCAGTAGGTGGACCTGCAGAAATCACATCCACCGTGATTCTTGCACCATTTATTTTATCTGCTTCAATTTGTATTTTATCTTTTATGGATTGTGAAGTTTCTTCTCTTGCCTCCATTTTGGTAAGTTCTATAGCAATTGAGACGCCCCGAATATTTGCATCCTGATAAATCACTCTTTCTATAACATTATCAAATTGCTTTAATTTATTATCGAACGCTTTTGATAATTCTTTGGACTGGGCAAGAGTAGTACCTTCTGGAAATACTATTCTAGCCTGGATTTCTTCGGTATCACTTTGCTGGGGGAAAATATTAAATTCCAGTTTCTGTGCAAAAAATCCTCCACCTATAATTGCAGCCAAACTGATAATAAAAAATAAAAAGGAAAGCCATTTTTTACCCAAATAATACCTGACGAACTGGCCCATTTTTTCTCCCATTTTATTAGCCAGATCTCCACCTATATTTGGCAGATTTTTTAGAGAAAACAGTTTATGTTTTTTCTCTCGTGGTTTGATAAGAAGAGTGGAAAGTGCAGCAACTATGGTAAGTGTAAGTATTACAGAAAGTGAGGCAGAAATAATTACAGTAAGTGGAATAAGTCGGATAAATTCACCCAAAATACCTGAGATAAATAGCATCGGCACAAAAACCAAAATATTGGTAAGAGTACCCACAATATATGCGGGTCCTACATCTTTGATCGCATTGATAAGTGATTCTCTTTTACCTTGAGATTTGAGCTTATACTGGTCAATTGCCTCCACAATAACTACTACATTATCCACAAAAAGCCCGAGTACGAGAATAAGTGAGAAAAGAGAAATAATATTTAATGAAATCCCGGAAATATAAAGTGTGACTATGGATGCGGACACAATTAGTGGAATAAAAATCAAAACCACAATGGATGCTCGTAGATTTATCAAAATTAAAACAATTAGAGCGAGAGTAATCATTGCACCAATAAAATTTTGTTCCAGTGAGTTTAATTGTGTTTTTAAAGCCGGTGCAAAATTGAGAGCGGGAGTGATTGCATAATCGTCAAAATCTTTTCCTTCATCTATCTCTTTGATTTTATTATTTACTCTTTCCGAAAATTCCAGAACACTTACTGAATTTTGTCTGACCAGACCTACAGAGACTGCATTATAAAATTTGAGTTCTTCTCCATTCTGGTCAATTCCGATACGGTTATATCCTGTTTCCACTTCTACGGATTTGCCAGTAGCGATATCCTTTCTTGTACTTATTACAGAAATTACTTCAGCTCTGACAAGTCCATCTAAATTGGTAAATTCTTTTCTTAATTCTTCTGCTTTTGCCTGCAGTTTCTTGGTATCATTTGTATCAGCGTAAAGATTTACGACAATATCATATTCATTATAATATTTGCCTGCATTTATTGTAAAAACATTATATTTAAGTCCTTCAGGTTCTTTATATTTGCCTGCAATCTCTTTATTTATAGTATCAAGACTTTCTTTAAGATCACTTCCGGCATTGAGATCTATACGCATACTGAAGGTATTTTCCGTAGTATTTGATCTTACCGAATCCACAAAATCCACTTC
>CAZHCC010000172.1:0-1897 GCA_964530975.1 uncultured Candidatus Saccharibacteria bacterium | reverse complement strand
AGTCAAATTATCTAATAATCCGTATTCCCATTCGATTTGATGTTTTACACTACTAGTCTTTGGATTATTTATGTCTCCAAATGAACGATCTGTATAGACCTCAATTTCTGATGTCCCTTTTCTCATAGTATCTGCAGTATACCCATAAGCAAACTTTTTCATGTCGGCACTTAGCATTCCTGTACTAACGCTTAATAGTAATATTACTAGTAATAACTTTTTCATTTTGTACTCCTTTATTTTGTTTTTCAATTTTTGTTGCATGCGTTGTTGCATCAACTTTATTTCCCATGCTTAAGAGCTTATCATTACGATTACTCTCACCAATTCACCTCTCTTTATTGCAAGTCACTTGCACTACCAACTCAAAAAAAACCCCTAGTTACATTTCTTGCATAAGCCATAAAGAATTAATTTATGATCTGAAATTTTAAATTTAAGTTTTTTCGCAACCTCCTCCTGTGTTTTCTCAATAATGGGATCATAAAACTCTTCGATTTCTCCGCATTTATTACAAATAATATGGTCATGATGAGGGTGTTTGTATTTATGCTCATAATAAGTTTTCTGGTCTGGCCCCTTCCATTTATTAGCCAGCCCGATCTCGGCTAAGATTTCCATGTTTCTATATATAGTAGAGTTGTTTATTTTAGAATTGATTTTTGTTGCCCGGGACAATATCTCATCCAGCGTTAAGTGTTCTTCACTTTCCAAAAATATTTTCAATATAGTACGTCTTTCACCGGAACAACGGAGGTTATTTTTATGTAGGTAGTTAAAAAATAATTCTTCTTCTATTTTCATACTTTAAGATAATAACCCATTAGTCGAGTTAATGCAAGTGACTTGCAATACTAGTTAGCTGTAAGTAGCCAAAAAAAAATAAGCTTTAGAAAACAAAGAAGAGCAAATAATAATTTGCCCTTCTTTGTTAAAACGTAACGCTATTTATTTTACTCGCCGAAAATCTTGATAATCACCTTTGATCTCAAGGATTAGTATTGCTGGTTCATTTGAACGATTTCTCCAGAACCAGCCATGATAACCGTCAAAAGCAGCTACCAATCTACCTTGATCACTATTGATCATGATTTTTTTTCCATAGCCGTGATAAAACCCTTTTGGGGCATTATATGGATCACCATGTGCATCAACATTTAGTTTTCCGCCAGTTGTATGCCATGCATATTCTACTACCTGATCTTTATTCATTTTTAATTTTATCTCCGCCGCTTCCCCAGTATTAAGCTTTAGCGTTATACTATTGCTATTTAACTTTGAGACGGCGCCTGTATTTGTCTGCAGTAGCTTTGCATCTTTTTCAACAGCTAGTTCAGTTGCTAAAGATGTTTTTATTATTCCCATCTGGCTAAGACCACTATGCCTGCCAAATCCTGTTGGATCAATGCCGTATTCTGCAGGGAGATAAACAAAAATAAAGATAGCGATTGCAACTAGTAGCGCTATTATGGTGGTTACTCTCAGTTGTCTTGTAGAAGGTAAGTCAGCAGAATCAATAACTAAGTTTTTTCTTAACATAATATAATACTCCTATACTAAAGAATTAAAGAATCCATTTAATTGATACACAACCAAAGCAACACCGGCAAGCATGAGTAGGATATTTGCAAGCCCAGCATGTTTCGAAAAACTAGCTGTGCTGCGCCAATAACTCATTGCTATTAAGATTCCTGATAAGCCAAGCAATTGACCGATCTCAACACCAATATTAAAGGCTATGAGATTGCCAAACAATCCGTTCGGGGATATCTGATATTCGATGATTTTTGCAGCAAGACCAAACCCATGAAAAAAACCGAAAACAAGAGTGGCAATTTTGGGGTCTGGCTGAAAACCAAACCATTTCTCATACACACCAAGATTGTCTAATGCTTTG
>CAZHCC010000171.1:0-1918 GCA_964530975.1 uncultured Candidatus Saccharibacteria bacterium | reverse complement strand
GTGTGAACTGGGGACTCATTAAACATTATAGAATAGCATGTTTAAATAGATTACTGCAAACCTTGGTAATTGAAGTTAAACTATTAGATTTACAAGATTTGAATAGGATTTTAAAACTTTTTAAATTTAGTTTAAAAGGTTAAAATGCTTCATTAAAGGTAAATACTATTCTTAATTTAATTTCTAATCTATAAAATGCCCAATTACGGAAATAATCAAAACAACGGTTATACGAATCAAGTCAGCCCGAATTATGAACAAAATTTGCAAAACCAACAAATAGTCAGTCAAATGCGGCAATTAACGAAACCAAAAAATAAATGGTTTCGGGACAAAAAAAAATTAATGCTATTTGGAGGAGGGATTCTGATTCTGGTATTAATTTTTTCTTTAGTCTTTGTACTTATGGGAGGAAGCCAAACTCCAATCAATCAAACTACCAAAACTATCACCTTTTGGACAAGAGAAATTGATGAAGATATTGTAAATGGAATAATATCCGATTTTGAGAAAGAAAATCCTAGTATAAAGGTAAAATTTGAGAAACAATCTGAAACAGATTATGAGAGTAGAATGACAACCAGACTTAAGCTGAAGTCACCAAATATGGGGAATATTATAGAAATTGAGGAAAGCTGGCTTAGCGAGAACTTTATTTACTTTAATCCAATTGTAAATACTACAGTTCTAGGCAGATATTCTAATGCCTCTCTAAAAAATAATACCGTTTCAAATCAAATTTTTGCAATTCCATTTACTTTTGATACTCTTGTACTTGCATATAATGTAAATCATATTCAAGAAATTGGATATAATCAGGAAACTTTTAATAAACTTGATTGGACATTCTTATCAAGCAGAGTCAAAACCCTAACAAAAACTCAAAAGGCACCCGTTACCGGCAGCAAGACAGAAACCTATGATATGGTGACAAGAGCAGGTATTGCAATTGGCTCACCGAAGAATGTGACAAATGCAGAAGAAATATTCCAGCTCCTTCTAATCCAAAATGATTCAAAAAACTTTGATCCCACCAAAAGACAGTTCAAGCTGGATACAAAATTTATCGATGTTCAAAAATTCTACACTGACTTCACAGTATCCAATGTTTGGAAAGAATATATTGGGAATGATATTGAAGGATTTATTAATGGTAAAGTCTCCTTAGTATTGGTTAGGACTAAAGATATCGATTATATAAAACAAAAGAATTCGACTTTAAATTTCTCAACAACAACTCCCGCAAAAATTGGAGGCATACAAACCATTTCATTATCAAAATCTTTAGCGGTACCCAATCATATGCCGAATTATTCTGAAAGTATTAAATTTCTAGAATACTTTACAAAAGTAGAAAATGGTATGAAATTGTTTAATAGTAAAAATGCAGAAAATACTTTTATACCTGGACAACTTGCTTGTCTCAACCAAATTCCCAGAAATTCCCCCTTTGCCGTTTTATCGGATATTAGTCCTACTGCAGAAAAGTTCAATGCCCCTTATTATACCGACACAACAAATCTATTGAGCACGTATTTAACAGAGTCATATGATAATTATTATAGACTTTACCCACAGGCAACTTCACTTCAGCCATTAAAATATGAGACTTCCAGATTTGAGACAGAATTAAATAATTTGGTTAAGACAAAAGATCAAAATAAATAATACTTTCAAAAAAACAGAATCTAAAATATACTAATAAGAAATATACTGAAATGCCGAGCTATAAAGATGAAATCGAAAAACTGAATAACGAAATTGAGACATTGCAAAAAAGGCTTCTTTTACAACAATTAGAAAAAGATAATTATGCAAATTCAATATCCAAAGCACAAAGTCTTAGTTCAGGTCACCCTTTGCCCAAAGAAATTAATCCTATTATCAAGCAAATTAGGAATAAGAATCTAACAATGAA
>CAZHCC010000170.1:0-1956 GCA_964530975.1 uncultured Candidatus Saccharibacteria bacterium | reverse complement strand
TAAGACTATTTGATGAAGTAAGAGGGAGAAAACCACATTTAAACGAGATTAGAGACACGATAATGGGAGCAGTAGATCCAAAGTATTTTTTACTAAAAAGAATTGAAAATATATACGATAAAGAAAAAATAGAGCAGATAACAAATTGCATAAATCATTATGAATAAAACAGTAAAAATAACAGAGATAAAAGTCAATCCAAACAATCCCAGATTGATAAAGGATGACAAGTTTAAAAAATTAGTTCAGTCAGTAAAAGACTTCCCAGAAATGCTAAACATACGACCTATCGTAGTTAATCAAGACATGATTATTTTGGGTGGTAATATGAGGTTCAAGGCTTGTAAAGAAGCTGGATTAAAAGAAGTACCGATAATTATAACAGATTTAACCGAAGAGCAACAAAAAGAATTTTTAATTAAAGACAATGTATCTGGTGGAGAATGGGATTGGGATATATTAGCAAACGAATGGGATGCAGAAGAAATAACAAATTGGGGATTAGATTTGCCTTTAGGATATGATGGGCAAGAAGAAATATATTCAACTAAAATAGAAAGTCCAATTTACAGACCTAAAGCAGAAAAGCCAAAAGAAACAGAATTATATTCTTTAGGGAAATATAATGAGTTAATAGATAAAATTAATTTAAGCAGTTTGTCAGAAGAGAAAAAATTATTTTTACAATTAGCTGCTACAAGACATATAGAATTTGATTACTCAAAAATAGCTGAATTTTACTCACACGAGGAAAAAGAGACACAAGATTTAATGGAAGACAATGCACTTGTAATTATTGATTACGATAAAGCTATAGAGTTAGGCTTTGTAAAGTTGTTTAATGATTTAGAAACGTTATCAGAAATAGATGGATAGTTTTATAATATTTATATTAACTCACGGAAGAGCAGAAAATATATATACTTTAAAATCTTTACGTAAACACGGATATACTGGGAAAGTTGTATTTATTTGTGATAACGAAGATTTAACTTTAAATGATTATTTTAAAAAATATAAAGATGTAGAAGTTTTTAATAAAAAAGAAATAGCAAAAACTTTTGATGAAGCAGATAATTTTCAAGACAGAAGAGCAATTGTCTACGCTAGAAATGCGTGTTTTGAAATTGCAAAAAGATTAGGATATAAATATTTTATTCAAATGGACGATGATTATACTGGTTTTGATTACAGACTATATTCAGAAATAAAACAAAAGCCAACAACAATTTATAATTTAGATAGTGTATTATTATTAATATTAGATTTTTATAAAAAAACAAATTTTGCATCTATATCAATAGCACAAGGAGGAGATTTTATAGGAGGTAAAAATAATAATATGGCAAAAAAGCCGACTATATATAGAAAATGTATGAATAGTTTTTTATGTTCAACAGATAGAGAATTCAAATTTGTTGGGCGTATTAATGAGGATGTAAATACATATACAAATAAAGCATCAAAAGGTTTGTTAATGGGCACAATTCCTTTAGTTAGTTTAACACAAAAAACAACACAAAAAAACAAAGGTGGAATGAGTGATTTATATTTAGATAATGGAACTTACGTAAAATCTTTTTATACTGTTATTTTTTCTCCAAGTTGCACAACTATTAAACCAATGGGAGATAAGCATATGAGATTACATCATTCAATAAAATGGAATAGTGCAGTACCAAAAATAATAAGTCAAGACAATAAAAAAATATAATGGGAAAGACAAAAGAACAACACGAAACAGATATACTTGATGTAATAGTAAAGAATAAGATAATGAAGATTAATCATATCTTTCAACACTATACAGACTTACAAAGAGCACAATTTTATAATCTTGAATTAGACAAATCAGACATTATTAAAGAAGCAATATCAAAGAACAAAAGCAAAGCAGTATCTTATATGCTTAACAAGTGGGTAGGTTCAGATAATGCAACTTTGCAAATATCAGCA
>CAZHCC010000169.1:0-1992 GCA_964530975.1 uncultured Candidatus Saccharibacteria bacterium | reverse complement strand
TATGGATAATGCATACTATACTATGCTTCCTGAATATCATGAATCTGTCATGTATGCATTTAAGCAGATATGGGATAAAGGTTATATTTACAAGGGAAAAAGAGTATCGCTTTATTCTGTGGATACATGTACACCTGTTTCAGATTTCGAAGTTGCTGAGGCTAATGATTACAAGGAAATCGAGGATCTTTCAATTTTTGTAAAATTTGAGCTTTCTCAAAAATCGAAGATTCAAATACTTAGTTCCGGATCAAATGTTCAAATTGAGGATAAATTATTCATAATAGCTTGGACTACGACACCCTGGACGATCCCCTCGAATTTTGCTCTTGCAGTAAATCCTGATGCATATTACGCCCTCGTTAAATTTGAAGGGACATATTACATTCTCACAAAATCCAGACTTGGTTATACCTTCCAAACTACGGATGAAAATATTGGTACTGAGAATGGAAAACTTGTGCAGATACTTGAGGAATTTAAAGGTACAGAATTAGAGGGTTTGGAATATAAGCCTATTTACAATTATTTTCATGATAAAGCTACTGAAAATGATTTTCATGTTTATCTGTACGAAGGGGTTACAATTGAAGACGGAACTGGCGTACTACATATTGCTCCTGGGTTTGGAGAGGAAGATTTTAATTTAGGTAAAAAATTTGGCTTGAGTGACTTTAGTGATATTGATGAAGAAGGGAAATTAACTGTAGATCCATGGAGGGGTATTTATCTCCGAGACGCATCACCTTTAATTGCAGAAGAATTAACAAGTACTGGGAAACTATTTCGATCTCAATTATATACTCATAGACTTCCATTTTATCGCGGGAATGAGCCCTTAATTTACATGGCACAAGATCAATATTTTATCGATATTCAAAAAATAAAAGATCGAATGCTTGAACTTAATGAGGAGATTAATTGGATTCCCGAGAATGTTAAAACTGGAAGATTTCCAGCTATTATTAAATCTGCTCCCGATTGGGCTGTATCTAGAAATCGATATTGGGCAACTATAATGCCAGTTTGGCGAGCGAAAGATGGGGAGGAAATGGTCATCGGAACATTTGAAGAAATGTCACAATTTACTGATCAAATTGAGAAAAAAATTGAAAATAATCGCAATATTTATTTTCTTAAATCAACGGGTGAAAAACTTTCTGCACACCGTGACAAATGTGATTCTCTAATTCTCAAAAAAAATGGGAAAGAATTTTATCGTGTGGAAGAAGTTTTAGATGTCTGGCTAGACTCTGGTTGTGCGTCATTTGCAGAGTTTCATTATCCAATTGAGAACAAAGAAATTTTTGGGAATGATGGATTTATGCCTGCAGATTTTATTATAGAAGGTGCGGGAATGGTTCGAGCCTGGTTTAATGTATTACATAGAGTTTCAACACTTGTATTTGATAAAATTGCATTCAGAAATGTAATTTGTGGTGGCACTTTTGCCGGAAACGATGGGCGAAAGATGAGTAAAACCTATGGAAATTATACTGATCCCAAGGACGTATTGGAGAAACTAGGCGGTGAAACATTACGACTATACCTTGCAGGAAGCGCAGTTATGGGTGGAGGAGAAACCGATTGGTCAGACGAGATTTTGACCGAGATGCAGAAAAATATACTAATCCCTTTCTGGAATACATATAAATATTTCACCATTTATGCAGATTTACGTAACTTCACACCTAAAAATCCAGGTTTTGTATCTGAAGACATACTTGATAAGTGGTTGGAAAGTTATGTTAAACAACAAGTAATTGAATACTCAAAAGCTCTTGATGCTTATAATATCCCGGAATCTGTTAAATTAATCCAACCAACTATTGATAATATTTCCACATGGTTTATTAGAAGATCTCGTGATAGATTTGCGAATGGTGATATAAATGCTCTTCAAACACTATATGCAGCACTAGTAACAATTACAAAAGCTTTTGCACCTCAAATGCCTTTCATTATGGAAGAAATTTATCAAAACCTAGCAAG
>CAZHCC010000168.1:0-2024 GCA_964530975.1 uncultured Candidatus Saccharibacteria bacterium | reverse complement strand
GACTGAGAGTAATTCACACATAGGGGTAAGCCTTTTGAAGGAGAAATAAAAAAATGTCAAAAGTTCCTGCTGAATTTTTTTTCCACAATAATTATAATCCCGAAATATGCTAAGAGCGGAAGCATCAAATCAGGAAAATTTTCCTCTTTTAAGATTTAATTTGGCTATTGCAGTAATGACAATAGGAGTATTAGCTGCGGCGCATTTCAAAACATATGAACATCATTACCCGAGAAAACAAATCTGGTTTGATCACGATGAGTTACAATTACTTAAGGAATCCAAATCTACAAAGTTCTGTAAATGCATAGGGATAAATATTCCCGATGAATTGAGAAATCGGCGATTTATATCTCAGGTTCAGATATATCAATAAATTGTGACTTATTTTATTTTTGGATAATTTCCACCATGAATTGCTGCATATCGGTCAAGTTCAGCTGCAGTCATTATCATAGTCGGATCATCAACACGATCCAAAAAAAGCAAACCTTCAAGATGATCAATCTCATGAAGTGCAATATGACTCAAATACCCTGAGGCATTATAAATTTCATCTTCGCCATTTAAATTTGTAAATTGTAATTGACAGTTTTTGGATCGTCTTACAGGTCCGAAAAGGCTTTTTTGACCACTTCCTACAGATGCGCAGCCTTCCCATTCTGAAGTTGTTTCCTTCGAAGAATAGATTAGTTTTGGATTTACCATCTTTATATAATTCTTCGCATTATAGTCATAGACAATAAAAGCATTAATATTCCAACCAAGCTGAGGGGATGATAAACCAACTAGAATAATTCCATTTTTTGAGAATTTCTTTGTTAAAGTTTCCAAATCCTCAAATAAATTTAAAACATCATTATCTATTTTCTTAACAGGTTTAGACTTCTCTAAAAGTCTTTTGTCAGGGTATTGCAGAATTTCTTTAAATCTTTTGGACATTCGCAGAGAATTTTATCATAAAGTACCGTGAACACTAAGCTTTAAGGTTATTTTCCAATTCTATAATTACAGCTTCCACTTTACAATTTGAATTTAGTTTATTAATTGCATTTTGTATTGGTAAAGTTAATAAAATTTCTTCCGGCTTTAAACTATCAATATAAACTTCTAACTTTATAATTGCATCATTTCTTTCTGACTTGTAAAGCTTTACAAAATCCAGCTCAACTCTCAAACTGTCTGAATTATCATCTATATGACCATCAGTTAAAAGCATCATCAGCTGACATCTTGATCGTATGGTTGGAAGTAGAGAATCAGTATTTTTGACTAATATACCTATTGAATAAGCGGATTCTTCAAGAGTTTTGAGTAGGGCATTCTGGCATATGATAGAAAGTTCATCCCCATATAATAGTATGTAAAATAAGTTCTCAGTTAGATCTGTAGGTCTATTATGGAGCCTTGAGGTAAAAGTACGTATTTCCTCAACTTTATAAGTTTTGTCCTTTGGCTGGATAAAAACATAATGGGAATTACCTGAGACCTGTTTCAAAAACAAATTCTCCAAAAGACTCTTCTCAAGAATTTTCTTTGAATGAATAATTATTTTCATATTAGGAATCTTTAATTTTTAACTTCCAATTCTATCATTTTATAATATAAATATTACTTTTGACTTCCCCAAATATATAAAATAAACTGATATGTTAATTCATGCCCAGAGGATCAGCTACAAGTATTGTCGATATTTTAGTCAGTCAAAATATTATTGACGTAGCCAAACTTGCTGATGCCAACAAAGAAAGCCTTACATCAGGTTTGCCGGTGGAGCAGATTTTAGTTAGCCGTGGTTGGATATCTAAGCTGGATATTGTAAAGGCTAAATCAATACTTTATGGGGTTCCATACATTGATATTGCAGAGATGTCTATTCCACAGGAATTATCCAATTTATGCAGCGAAGAGGAAGCATCAAGAGCGAAAGTAGTTATTTTCGAAAAAAACAATACGATTTTTAAGGCTGCTATGTCCAACCCTTTGGATATACAGTCCATACGGTATTTTGAACAAAAACTAAA
>CAZHCC010000167.1:0-2026 GCA_964530975.1 uncultured Candidatus Saccharibacteria bacterium | reverse complement strand
CTTCTCCAAAAGCCTCCCTTTGAAATAGAAATAGGTGCAGAAGAACATATACTTGGTCCGTCTGGTGGAGCTGTGGATATTCCATTCTTTGTAATCCAGACAAATGGATCAGTTAGAGGATTTACAGGGAATAATCGGACCAATTCATATTTTGGAACA
Source organism: uncultured Candidatus Saccharibacteria bacterium (assembly GCA_964530975.1). Lineage (GTDB taxonomy): Bacteria > Patescibacteriota > Dojkabacteria > JAOAGR01 > JAOAGR01 > CAZHCC01. The sequence continues at coordinate 1,867 of CAZHCC010000167.1, read as the reverse complement.
AGTATGAATAGTCTTTCATTTGAAGGGATTGCATTGGATAAAGGTCCCAATGGTAATTTTGATGAATGTGGTACATGGCTTCTAGGTGACTCTCTAAAGCTGACATAGACTCATTTTATAGGCTGGTATCATGGAGAGATGTCATGTAATTATAATATACTTGCAACAACAAAATCTATGTCCCTTGCAGAGACATTTGATGGCGGTAAGACATGGAGTAAGCCAAATTATCCCAATAATAGAATACTTACAGATGCTCAATCTGGGTATGCGGCAAATATAAAAGAAAAAGGAGTTGGTGATGGTAAGTTTCTTATAATTGGGAATTATATTTATGTTGTTTTTTACGCAGCAAGCGATAGTGCTGGTCCAAGTATTGCCCGCTCAAAAGTATCCGACCAGGGTAAACCTGGTACATGGCTCAAATACTACTGTACAGATTCCTCGAACAAAAGCACCTGCTCATTTAGTGAGCCTGGAATTGGCGGGAAATCTACCCGTTTTGTTGATAATTCATATATTCCAATTAATAAAAATATTACTTATAATTCATATGTTGACAGGTATATTTCTATCTCACACTTTGGTTCAACAGGTAGCGTACTTAATTTTTCCCTTACAAATGATATTTTAGGTGACTGGAAATGGAGTGAAGAAATTTATCCGATGACTGCGGAATGGAATACTCCAGAATCACAAAACTGGATAAGAACTCCACAGGGTCGATATTTATTTGATTATGTATCTCTTGTAAATATTGATGGTGATTCATCAAAAACCGGGAAAGAATTTTATGTTTATTATATGAAGATTTATCCTGGAGAGGACTGGACCAAAAGATATCTTTATAGAAGAAAAGTCACTTTACATAAAGAAAATCTTACCGGACAATTTGCAAATATTGCACTTACTTTGTATAAAAGCGGTAATCAGTATCGTGCTTCAACGGATAGAGTACAGGTCTCCAAAGGATATGGCTATGTAGAAAACCTGGGCTATATTTCTCCACATCCAGTACCTAATTTTATAAGTTTGTATGAATGTTATTATAAACCCGGAGATATTTATGGGGTTAATACATCATTAACTACCGATCCGAAAAGATATAATTGGAATACCTGCAGTGATTCTCCTGATGATATCTATTTAAAAAGAATTGGATATATATCTCCAACCAAAACAAAAACAGCAAATATAGCAATATACCGCTGTAGAAATACAATTAATTCCTCTTATTTTTTATATAATAAAGAAGATTGTCTTGGACAGAAAAAAGAATCCCTTGTAGGATATGCTTTTGGTTCAAAATCAGGCAAAGAACTTGATCAAAATCCAGTATCAAGACCTTCAACAATAATTGTAGAGAATGAAGGTACAGGCTATCAGGAATCTGGACCTGGCTGGAATACAAGTACATTTACCGGGGCGGGTTATAATAACTCCTCCTCAAGATATAGCTGCGAGAATGGATCCTCTCTTAAATATACTCCGAATTTATCTTCAGGAGGATTATATAGAATTTCTATTTTCAAGATTGCATATCCTAATAGCGACTCCAAAGCTAAGATACAGATTATAAGCGATGGAAAAGAATTACCAAATGAAAGTGCTATAAAAGTTAATCTTGGAGCTGTAAATTTCCAGGACAAATCAGGCTGGTTTGAAATAGGCGATTATACCTTACCTGCTGGAACATCATCGTATGTACAGGTTTCCAGGGGCGATCTATGCTTAAGAGGTGATGCGGTAAAATTTATACAAATTAATAAATAGAAGTACGACAATTAATTTAACTTGATACCTAATGAATTAAATAATTCTCTTGCATATCCTCCAGAATGACTTCCCTCGCTTACAATTCTTGAAA
>CAZHCC010000166.1:0-2037 GCA_964530975.1 uncultured Candidatus Saccharibacteria bacterium | reverse complement strand
AAGAAAAATGAGATTAAGTCCAAGTTTGATGAAACAAAAAATAAAATAGAGGATGCAAAAAAAAGAATCGAGGATATTAAAGCAAAAGTAGAAAAGGCTCAAAAATGGAAAAACAAAGCCGAAGATTATTCTAGAAAAGCAAATAATAGATTAAGAGGTGGGGATAAATTAAATTCTCCAAAGACCCCACAACCTAAAGTAAGTACTCCAAAACCTACAACTGGAGCAAGTCCGAATGCTGCAAGTACTGCTGCAAGAGGAGCAAGTCAGGGGGCAAGTTTATTTTCAAGACTTGCAGGATTTTTTGGAATATCCACAGCAGCATTAATTACAATACTAGCAGTAATTGCGATTATTGCTTCTATCGCCGTAATTTTATATGGTGCAATAGCACTCTCGACTACTACTGAGGTTACAACAGTCGTAAATACTTCGGGGCAGGCAAGATCTTTCTTTGACCTATTTGATATTGAACCACAAACTACCAGAAATTTATTTGGCAATAAACAGGGGACAGAGATTATCGCTCAATTGGAGTCAGATGCTGCAGGCAATGTTAAGGTAAAATCAATCAATTTCCAGTTTTTATACCGATTAGCACCGGAGTCAATTTATAATGAAAGGTATTTAGGTAAAAATTCCCCATACTTTGTGCAGGTAACTGATATAAAAATCGACGCACAAATATCTATGCCCCCTGCTGCATTAAGAAACTCAGTGGTGACTGCATCTTTCCCTCAGAATTTTGCTTCTCAATATCCCACAATTGGTATAGACTTAGAAAATGGGATTTTGAGATGGCAACCAATTATCTGTGGTGCTTTGGCTCAAGATGATAAGATCTTCGGCGTTGGTGACAGTGCAACGCATTGTGCCCCCCTTGTTAGAGAGGAATTTTATATTTTTATTGATTTTGCAAATCCAATTCCTCTTGAAGAATTTATTGGTCGAGTTACCATCAATGCCTTACCGACCATTACATTAATGAATTATGAAAGATCAGGGTTTAATTCGAAAGGAACCTCTTTGGGACCTTTTGATTTAAAAGATTCACAAGGAGTTCAGGCATGTATAGATCTCAATCAGAATCCAGCTGCATTCATAGACTGTTCAAATCCTAATAATGCCCTAGAGGCAATAGCCGCAGGTAGTGGAACAGGGGCGGGAGGTGTCACTGATCCCCTCAATGGTGAGGTTGTATCCGGTTGTGCTTTTGCTTACAATCGATCTGAAGGTGAGTATCTTAAATGCACAAATAAGTTTGTTGAAGGCAAAGGTAAACATAGTGCAAATGATGTTGCAATTGTAGGTACAAAGGGTAAAGTTAATGATCGATCTATTATTTCACCGATTGCGGGTACTGTTGTGGAAACAAATTCTGACAGACCTGAGTATTATGAAAAGTGTGGTCTGTACATCCATATACGTGATAGAGCCCAACCAAATATAATTCATAAAATACATCACCTCGACTGGAAATCCTGGGGTGATAATATGCCGAAAATGAATCAGGAAATAACGCTGAGTCAGAATCTGGGTACCCCTTTTATGTCACCTGACGGCAAATCTAGAGATTATGGAGATTTAATACCTTGCTGGACTGGTGTACATATCCATTATGCTATAAGTATAGATGATGTGGATATCAATCCAGGGGATACAATAAGAAAATTATGCAATGAACCAAGATTCCAATGCCAGTGAGGCAAAAAATAAAAAAATTGATTTTACAAAACTCGGATTGAGAAGTAGGTTAAGTTTAATATTATTGTTAGTTATCATAGTCTCATTTATTGGATATTTAGTTGCGATAAATTTTTTCTATAATCAAACACCAAAGTCTTATTCAAGTATTGATCTTTCATCTTTCCAAAATTCGTATACATATGGAAGGGAATTCACATTAGTAAATGAAATGAGATTTGATGATTCAGACAATTATTATTACCGTGGTCCCAAAAGTGACTATCGAAATATTAAGAATGCTGCATTAAAACTAGGACTTTCAAGTGAGGCAATTAATCTTCGGACCAAAGT
>CAZHCC010000165.1:0-2049 GCA_964530975.1 uncultured Candidatus Saccharibacteria bacterium | reverse complement strand
GGTTCGGATGCAGATGACTTTGTATATCAAAATATTGGAATTAGTATTACAGAAATTAATGAGATGATTAAACGTCATTATGCATTTGGTAAAGCTTTGAGAAGAAATTTAGTCAGTAGAAATAAAAAGGATAAAAAGTAATTTTGGAGTCGCAATATGATGTAATTCGAACAAAGTTTAGTAGTATAAAAGATTTAAATTTTGAAACTTTTTATAGGAAAATATTGTTAAATTTGCAGGTTAAGCTTTCATATATTAAAAATTCACTTGACTTATTACGATTACATGAAATAAATAATCGTCAATATTGTTTTCCCTAACCGTAAATGGATATACTGCTTTTACAAATGATCAAAGCAGTAGAATCTAAAGTTCAATTTCTTTTATTTTCTTTTTTAAACTCCCAAAAACTGCTTCGAGGAGAAATTACTTCAAGTTCTCTTCGGGAAAGAACATATAATCAGTTTAAAGAATTTAAGCCAAAAGAAGATATTTCAAGAATAATGCCAATTCATTATTCCAAATTTGTAGCTTATTGTTTAAGTCTTTCTGATTTACCTGAGCTGAAACAGGTTGAAGTAATAGAAGACCAAACTTTTCCGTTTTCGGATGTAAAGATTGGCGCAGAAATACATGATTTTCTTGTGAATTTTTATCAAAATACAGACTTTGAAGATTTTTATACTTCTATAAGAGAAGAATATCTTGCAGATGTAGAAACAGTAAATAATTTATTAAAGCAGGTTGATGTAGATGAGCTTTTAAGCATTTGGGGAAATGCGGAAGGAGAAATGGTTGTCATCCCAATGCCAATTATAAATCCCAGAGAAGGATTTGGTCCTCAGGTAAATGGAATTGCTTATCAAGTTATTGGCGGACCTTATGATTTTAAAAGACTTCATACAATTTTACATGAAGCAAGCCACCCGAGGGTAAAAGTTATTTTAAAAGATTTTCTTACAGAAATAGAAAAATATAATGACTTGATTAAAGGAGTTGATTTTGAAAATTTTCCTAAAATAAAATCTTATGTAGATAATTGGAGAGTTTTTTTTGAAGAGCATTTGATACGAGCAGTTCAATGGATTTTTATTGATACTAAGCTGGGATTTAGTAAAAAAGAAGGTTTGGAATATGAATTTGAATCAGGACTTATTTATATATATAAATTTGCAGAAGTTTTGGAAAAATATTCAAAAGATGATTTGGATTTTAAAAAGGTAATACCAGAGATTTTAGAGAATTGCGGGAGGAAATAATTATTTAAATCAGGCTGTATTTAGTGGATGTAATTCAAACCATCTAAATTAATACTTAAGATTTATCTCTTGACCTAAACAGGTTGACACTATCTTTTAAATCATTAAAGCTAAAATTATGAAATCTGTAATATGCACTGGTTATGGTTCGGCAAATGTTCTAGAAATACATGAAATAGATAAACCAATTCCAAAAATAAATGAGGTTTTAGTAAAAATTGCAGCCACGGCTGTGAATTCTGCCGATATAAGAATACGCAAAGCTGATCCATGGCTTATACGCCTAATTTATGGACTTGGCAAACCTGGAAAACAAATTCTTGGTGTTGTAATGTCTGGTGAGGTAGTAGAAATAGGTTCTAATGTAACTAAGTTTAAAGTCGGCGATAAGGTTTTTGGACTTATTGATAAAAATATGGGCGGTTATGCGGAATATATAGCAATTGAAGAAAATGAAAGCATCGCACTAAGTCCATCTAGTATCCCACTTAATGAAGCGGCAACAATCCCTTTTGGTGCTCATACTGCATTATATTTTTTAAGGAAAGCGAACATTAAATCCGGACAGAAAGTTTTAATTTATGGAGCATCTGGTGCTGTAGGAACGGCTGCCGTACAATTGGCAAAATATTATGGTGCTAATGTCACTGCGGTTTGCAGTGGAGAAAATATTGCTTTGATGAAAAGTTTAAAAGCAGATAATATTATTGATTATACAAAACTCCTAAGTCACTAGATGCAAGGAATGACGAATTCTATATTTTTGCTGATCAAATGGGTCTTGATTCAT
>CAZHCC010000164.1:0-2057 GCA_964530975.1 uncultured Candidatus Saccharibacteria bacterium | reverse complement strand
AAATTGTAATGTGTTTTATTCTGAAGGCGGTTTAAATGAATGTTCCAGATTTGGTTTTACTAAGAAGAAATAATTGTGCTCGAAAGAGGGTGTAAAATATGAGAAAAATTATTTTGATATTAATAATTTTATCGTCTGTTTTTTTCTCATTCAATATCGCCACTGGCGATGTGTCGCAGGAGCAGAGTGTAATACTTGCAGATTATGTTGTATCATGGACTAAAATTGTCGATGACTGGAAAACTCCAGGGCGTTATGCGCCAGTTAACCTTTTTGATGGTAAAGTCTCAACTTGTTTTGCAGTTCAGAATTATAACAAAAAAATGGTTACCGATACTATTCATCTGGAAGTTACACTTGATAAACTAATTTATATTGATGAAATTAGAGTGGTAAATGGTTTTGCAAAAGATCAGAAATCTTTTTATGAAAACACCCGTGTTAAAAAGTTTGTATTGAATCTGTCTGTATCAACCGGTAAAGATGAGGATAATAAATCTCTACTTGAGCAGGAAGTCTTTTTAAAAGATACAATGGATTATCAGAGTCTAAAATTAAACAAAGATTGTTATGCAAATACTCTTTCAATTTATGCCAGTCCAAAGGACGGAAGATATTCCGGTAGAGAGCCAGGTGAAAAACAGATTTTCTATATAGGAATCTTCGATAACCCACAGAGAGTTTAAACTCAAATAGCTGGCGTTAAAGAGACAGATTGAATCTTATCGGCAGAACAAATCTGTATCATTCTTGACAAAAAGTATTCAATACACAACTCTTAAATTAAATTTTTCACCTGCAGTTAAAGAAACTGCAAATGATAAAAAAACGGGTTCTAACTGGTGGACTCCCGAAATGGAAGCAGAGAAGAAAAAGAATGAGAAGATGAAATCAGTAATAACGGCAAAGTTTCAATACAATATAGATATGTACGAGTCTTATATTAAGCAATGCCGTCGTGCTAAAAAAGAAAAGGAACAGAACGAAGTGCGGATAAGTACTTATCAGGTGGCAATTTCCGATTTAAAAGAATTGCTGAAAAAAATATTGAAAGAGATAAAATGATCAGCCTATTTCGTTTAGTAAAGATATAAAGGAGTTCTATATAAATGTCAGAAGAAAAACAACCTATTGATCTTGAAGTTGAAGATACATTTGAGGGTGAGGAAACTCTCGGTGGGGAATTGAGAGATAAATCATCTCCTGAAAATGATACAACGAATATATATCCCGATGCAATAGTTAATATAGCTCCTGAAAATGCGTCTGTTTTTCAGTTAAAACGTAAACTCGATAAAAATCCACCTCTGATTAAACTAGACCCTGATTTTCAGCGAAAGACTATTTGGTCTCTAAAACAAAAAAGTGAATTGATTGAATCGATTCTTATGGGCATTCCTCTCCCTCTTATATATGTTAAAGAAGATGATAAAGGTGTTTATATAATAGTTGACGGTCGTCAACGTTTAACAACTCTTTTTGAATTCATGGATCAAAAGTTTTCATTGGAAAAATTAACTGTTTTAACGGATTTAAATGGTGCTTTCTTTAACGAGTCTAAAAAAGATGATGTTAAAATTGATAAATACTTAAACCAGGCTCAACAGAGTAAAATTGAAGATTGTCCTCTTACTTTGCATGTTATAAAACCACCTACTCAGGATCGTGTCACTTTTGATTTATTTGATAGAGTCAATCGTGGTGGTACTAGACTTAATAATCAAGAAATGAGAAATGCCATCTATCAGGGTTCTGCCACTATGTTACTAAATACTCTTGTTGCATTTGATAGCTTTAAAAAAGCTACTGAATATTCAATTAAACCGGATAGAATGAAAGATAAATATCTTATACTCCGTTTGATTGGATTTTACCTCTGGCGTAAAAAATTACTTCTTTCTGTCAAAGAAAAAGGCTTTCCAATTGTTGAGTATCGTAGTGATCTTGAGGATTTTTTAGGTAAAACGTTGCTTTTTCTTAATGATAAAGCGGGCAGCGAATTTTGTAAAGAATTTCCAGCGTTGTTCGATAAATCCATGCAATTATGCGTAACAGTT
>CAZHCC010000163.1:0-2058 GCA_964530975.1 uncultured Candidatus Saccharibacteria bacterium | reverse complement strand
CATGGTTCTTTTGGTGAGGATGGAACAATACAGGGTTTATTTGAGATTTTTAATATTCCATTTATTGGATGTGATACTGCATCCTCAGCTATTGCAATGGATAAAGTTTTAACAAAACAGATTATTAGATCGGAAGGAATACAAACTCCAAATTATATAAAATTCAATTCAACAAATTGGAGAATTGATAAAGAAATTTTGCTAGGGAGAATTGAAAAAGAGCTTAAGTATCCGGTATTTGTAAAACCTCCAAGACTTGGATCTTCAATTGGCATTCAAAAAGTAAAAAATCTAAGTGAATTGGAAAATGCAATTGAAGTAGCACTTTTCTATGATACGAAGGTTTTGGTCGAGGAAGGAATACCGAACCTTATGGATATTACCTGTTGTGTAATCGGGAATGATAAACCTAGGGCTTCTTTAATACAGGAATCAGATTTTGAAAATGAACTTTTTGATTTTGAAGAGAAATATATTAAGGATGGAGGTGCACAAATTGGAAATTCCCAGAATAGTCTTTATATTCCGGCAAGACTTGATGAAGAAACAACAAAGAATATTCAGGAAACCGCAATAAAAGTATACTCCACCCTCGGTTGTAATGGTATTGCAAGAGTGGATTTTCTTTATAATAAAGAGGCAAAAGAATTTTTTGTCTCCGAAGTGAATACGATTCCTGGAACTCTTTATAATCATTTATGGAAAGCGAGCGGACTTGAAATCGAAGATTTAATAAAAACTCTTATTGAATATGCTTTGGAAAGACATAAGTCGCGGCAAAATATTAATTATACTTTTGAGTCACAAATTATTAAGAGCCTAAAGGGTGGAAAACTCAAAGATACTAAATTATCTCAATAATTTCTCATCAGAATGCTTTCCTATTTAGAAATAAGCAAAAATAATTTAACACATAATTTTTTGGCAATAAAAAGTTATATTCATACAAGTACAAGAATTGTATCTGTACTTAAAGCTAATGCATATGGCCATGGACTTGAGCAGATAGCGAAAATACTTGATGAATATACTGATTATTTTCAAATTGATGATATTGAGGAGTTACGCACCATTCGCAAATTCACAAAAAAGCCGGTATTAGTTTTAGGGTATATACTTAATAAAGATTTAGAAGAATTGGTAGAACAAAATGGAATATTAGGGATATATAATATTGACCAGGTTTATCAACTCAATAAAATTGCTTTATCAAAAAGACTTACCAGGAAAATAAAAATCCATATTTGTATAGATTCTGCACTGGGAAGGGATGGAATCTTATTGAATAATCTTGAAGGTTTTCTTGAAGAAATGAAAGATTTTCATAATATAGAAATAGATGCTATTTACTCACATTTCGGTAATATTGATGATGCCAAAGCTACAAGTCATACAGAGAAACAGATAAATTTATACTTTAAAGCCATAGAAATATTTGAAAATTTCGGATATAGAAATTTAAAAAGACATATTTCATCTACAGGTGGAATACTTGTTTATGATAAGAATTCTGGTAGAAATGATCTTGTAAGGCCTGGATCAGGATTATATGGACTATACCCTTCAAATAATTTGAAAAGTATTTTTAATGAAAATGAAATAAGCTTAAAACCTGTATTACAATGGAAAAGCCATATAGCACAAATCAAAGAATTTCCTGAAAATTATGGAATTGGTTATGGAGTAACCTTCATTACCTCAAAAGCTGTAAAAGCCGCAATAATACCTCAGGGATATAGTGATGGCTATCCAAGAAATTTATCAAATATAGCTGAAGTTTTGATTAGTGGAAAAAGATGTAAAGTACTAGGGAGAATATCGATGAATATGATGGTAGTTGATATATCTCATATTCATGATATCTCAATTGAAGATGAAGTTATACTAATAGGAAAGCAGCATGAAAATGAAATAACTGCAGATGAGCTGGCTAATTTAGCAAATACAAATAATCTGGAAATTATTTCCAGAATAAGTCCAATTCTGCCCAGAATTATTATCTAAAAAAATAGTCATCAATAAGCCATTTATCATTATCTTTATGAAGAATAACTCTTA
>CAZHCC010000162.1:0-2077 GCA_964530975.1 uncultured Candidatus Saccharibacteria bacterium | reverse complement strand
ATTTGAGGGCTCTTGGTTCCGCCGACGGCAAAGTCCTGCATCGGATTTGTATAGGAACGGTATTATATTCACAGTATGTACCGAAAATAAAAGCTATATAAGTCACTTTTATCTAAAATGTGAAAAAGCTCTATTTGCCTCAGCCATTCTATGTGTATCTTCCTTTTTCTTCATAACTTCGCCCTGACCAGCCAGAATATCGGTAAATTCTCTTACTAGATCTTCGACAATTGGAGCTCCTTTTCGCTTACGTGCATATTGGATAATCCATCTCATAACAATATTTATACCTCTTTCTTTTTCAATAGCAGTAGGAACCTGGAAGTTTGACCCCCCAACTCTTCTTGCTTTTAGCACGACCGAAGGCCTTGCTTTGTCTAAAGCTTCTTCAAAAACTTCTAAAGCGGGTTTATTATTTTCTGCTTCAAGTCTTACTAGGGTTTTATATACAATCTCACGAGCAGTGCTTTTTTTGCCGCTTTGCATAACAAGATTTGTAAACTTTTCTACCAATACTGAATTATGTACTGGATCTGGTGTTATTGATCTCTTGGATCTTTGTTTTTTACGCATTATAAATACTCCTGTACTAATATATCAATCATTTTACTTACTAAGTACAGATTAGCTTCAGTAAATGTAATGAATTATATATCAAAAAGCCCTAAAGATAAAGGTTATCTCGCAAGTATCTTTTGTTCAAAGGACTTTGATGTCCTGGTCAGCTTAATTCCAAGGAATACTAATAAAGTGCCAAATAATAGACCAAGAAGTACATCGCTTACTATTCCGGCACTGGGTGCTGTAGCGACAATCACATCCTGATTTGCACAGATATTTTCTGGAGCAGTAAGACAAGCCGTATTACGATAGGTTCCAGTGGTTGAGGATGCAGTGACCTGGTAGGAGATAACAATTTGCTGGTTTTGGGGGATAGACTGTAGTGAGTCACCATCAAAAGTCCATGTAAGGGTCTGACCGGTTTGAGTAGGAGTAAAAGTAACCTGAGTCCCTGATATAGTTGTGAGCTTTGGATTTCCTGCAAATGTGAATCCTGTGGGTAAAGTATCAGCTACTGCTTGTGGTGCTGCATTTGAAGTGGAAATATTCTTTAAAGTAATTGAGTAGGTGATTGTACCTGAAGGTGCTACTGTTGCTGGTGCCGCTGCCTTGGTTATAGTAAAGGTGCTTCCGGTAGTAGAATCAGCTTTGGCAGGTATAATAACCGCTAAAAACAATGCAAAAAAACAAGATGATATGACAAGCAATTTCCTCATATTTCATATTAAGCAATGATATGAAAATAATCAAGGTGGGGATTTAAAATTTTATTTTAAGACTAGGGATTTCCAATCAAATTAAGCAGGATAAATCTGATTAGGTTGGTAAGAGGAATTATGAGAAAATACATTATATGAGGCTGAAAATTAAAATACTCGCTTCTCGAGAGAATAAGTGGCTTGGATGGTTTGGAGATGACTTGATGAAATTACGTTTAATAGTTCCAGAAGGTGAAGCAGTGGATGAAATATTAATCCAATTTCTTAAAATAGATCTGGGTATACAGACAAAAGATATAAATATTTTAAAGGTAGATAAGAATCTGGTTGAAATCGAATTGCCCGATATAGCTTGGGAGCTCTTCCTCAGTGCTATTAATTAATACTCTCCTGGGATAATTCATATAATTTATTATAAACAAGTGAAGGTTTGGCTGATGGCTGGTTTTTGTCAATAATATCATGATTGAAATTATAAAAGGCCGCAAATTGATATCTGATTGTCGAACCTTTCAGTTTTTCCGACCATTTTTCTACTATTTTATCATTAAATGTATTTTTAACGGCTTTATCATTTTCTGAAGAAATATAAATTATTTTAAGTCCAGGATTTTTGAGTTCCTGACTGGAAAATAAATCATTTTTCAGGGATAAACCCATTTCCAGAAAAGTAATTGCACCAGGAAGAGAAAATCTTGGATAAGCATACTCTGGTCCTTCAATGTCTGACTTCTTTTTTGATTCCCACCAAATATAATATTCCGGGATAAAATGCTTCATTTTAACCAATGGATTAA
>CAZHCC010000161.1:0-2110 GCA_964530975.1 uncultured Candidatus Saccharibacteria bacterium | reverse complement strand
TAATTACATTTGAAGTATCCAAACCTACTTTCTTTAGAATTTCAAGTTTCTCACTCTCTAAATTTCTATTTATACCAATAGAGAGAGACTTTGAATTCTTTTTGAGAATAGGTGCAATTAATGCAGCTGATGCAATAGCATCCTCATCTATTAAATATGGTAATAAAATTAAAATATTACTTGATGTATCTAATTGAGATCTTAATTCTTGGATATTCATGACTTACTTTACCTAGTAGCCATTATACCTCAATATTATGCTATAGGTAAATATTTCCTGGATTATTCCAAATCAATAACCCTGGTTTCATAAATATAATCAAGACAATATAAAGTTTAATTATCATTAATTCCTCTGCATGCTAAACAGGCACTGGTTATACTTCTCATACTGTCACGGGTTTTCACCAATTGACGCTGAAGTGATCCATACCTTAACTCGTACATATCCTGAGCCAAATCCGGCATAAGGGAACTAACAAATGAATTTGGAGCTAATCCAACCATTTTATCATTTATTGCATCATATTGTTCACGTAATCGACGAATCGCTTCAACAGCGGCTGGATTTGTGCATAATTCACAACCATAAACTGCTTTTCTTCCCGGTAATACTAAACACTCCTCTTCTGCTGCCATTTCGTGGGATTATCTACCCAAATTATTTTTTTTGCAAGTAATTTTAAAAGTTAAATATTTGTAGTATGCCATACCAGAGCAGCCTGAACCTTAAAAATCAGATCGCCCTTTTTAAACGCTTTGGTAATAGGCAGTTCAGCGCCTTTTATAGAAATCGCAAGTTCTGAGTCAAAATCAAGACTTCCTGCAGTATTCACTGTAAAAAAATTAATATTTCTATAGGGAATTGTTGTAATACCAAGCTTTGTGCCGGTAATGCCCTGTTTATCTATCAAAAGTAATCTGCGATTGGTGAATACAAGTAGATCTCTGTAAACTCTATATCCGCCTTCAATAATTTCATCAGTTAATAATACATAACCGACTTCAGCCTTAATTGTCTCTGCATCAACTTCAGATGCATTTCCCAAAACTTTATCCAGTATTGCCATATATGATTTTATATTTTTTTGAAATATATGAATATCCCAAATGCATGTAAAATATTATATGGATAAATTGAACAAATTTAGAGAAGATAGAGAACATTTAGGTTTGAAAACACAAATGCGCGATGCTTATAATAGTCTCTCATCCGGAGATGTCTATGCAGCAATTGAATCTATAAGAATTGCAGCAAATCAGTATCCCGACATTCGTTTGGCTGACTTCTCCCGCAGGGAGCTTAACCTTCCTATTAGGGAATAGAAAGCAACTTCACATAGAAATGTGATTATGTTAATATAATATATCTAAACCAGAGGTGACCGTCCGCAAGGGTGTTCACCTCATTTTATTTTCTTTCAATTCTCTGCTTTATCTCCTGTATACTTCTATAATTATCTTTAAACTCCTTTTTGATTTTGATAGCTGTATTTTTGGGATTACTAAGGATAATAATACTTTTCTGTTTTTCTAGGCAATATTTAAGAAGAATTTCAAAATCTCCGTCCCCAGAAATAAGAACCAGTCTATCAAATTGCCGGAACTCTCTCATTACATCAAAACATATTTCAAGATCACAATTTGCCTTCATTTTGCGGCCACCTTTTGTTTTTATGGTCTTAATGGGCTTAAGTTTGAGCTGGTAACCCAGTTCTTTTAGTTTAAGAAGAAATTTCGCCTGTATATAGCATTTCCGTAAATCCTTATCTGCATCTTTCTCAATTCTTTTTTTGAGAAATTCTATTAATTGCTCTATAGGAAAGTCAGCTTCCGAGTGATTTCTATATTTAAACTCATCAGTAAAAATACCAGCGTAAAAGCAAACTTTATGGCCATTATATTTATCGTGTAAATAATTTAATAGCTTACCAAAGTCTATCTTCCAACCCAAAAGCCTGGACCCTCCATATGTGAGGTTGGAAGAGTCAATAAAGACATAAGTTTTGGAATTATTGGTTTGCATGTCATACTTGATAGCTTACAAATCCTTTGACTATTCCCTCGACACGGAAATCATCTGATGGTTCAAATGGCTCATAATTCTCGT
>CAZHCC010000160.1:0-2165 GCA_964530975.1 uncultured Candidatus Saccharibacteria bacterium | reverse complement strand
TGAAAGCCCATATTTTTTTTCTTCAATCTCTTTCAGACAAATAATGAATGATATCAGTTTTATAGAGCTTGAGCGGGTATATCGCCAGAAAGAGGTTGAATTTATCGAAATATTAAATGCAATAAGAAATGGCACAATTGCTGAGGAACAGTTACTTTATTTGAATGAACAATGCTGTAACCGTACTATTACAAATAGAAATATTATTTTCTTGGCATCAACCAATTATATTGCAGATGACCTCAATAAAAGGTATATGGCAAATTTAGTAGCTCTTTCCAAAAAGTTTAAGGGGAAAGTTACAGGTTCATTCGAGGGCAGAGCATTACCTACTGAAGAAGAATTTGAACTGAAAGTCGGGGCTAGAGTAATGTTTCTAAATAATGATTCCGAAAAAAGATGGATAAACGGTACGCTTGGTTCTGTAAGCGGTTTTTCTGATTCAATTGGTACCAGAACAGTAAAAGTACAAATTGATAATGGCAAAGAAGTCGAAGTTGAGCCATTCAAATGGACAGCCTATAGGTCGGTATTTGATCAGCAGAGCCGCTCAATTGCCAGAGAAGAGGCCGGACAATTTGTTCAACTGCCATTAAGGCTCGCTTGGGCAATTACAATCCATAAAAGTCAGGGAAAGACATTTGATAATGTAATGATTGATTTGGGAAGGGGTGCTTTTGCTTATGGCCAAACTTATGTTGCATTAAGTAGATGTAGAACTTTGGAAGGTATTATTCTAAAAAAACCTTTAAACCCAAAAGATATTATGATTGATGAAAGAATCACTGAGTTTTATCAGCGTATGAAAAGATTTTAATCTATAAAATATATATTGATGAATTATTGTTTCTTTTATCTCCATTTCAAATACCTTTATCCAAACCAGAATACCTCAACTTAAAGTCTATTAGATCTAACCTTCGGAAATAATTCTCATGATTACACAAAATAAAAACCTAATTACCATCCTAATAATTATCTTTATAGTGAGGAGTCTTCAGAATTGGATCTGGAATATGATGATTCACTTACCAGCATCGATTCAATCTTACTTGAGCTTGAAAGTCAAAGCGAGATTGCTATAGACAATATATCTGATCTGAATCTTAGTTATTAATATGTACTACTATTTGTAATTTTTTTATATAATCTGATAGTCAATGCAGATAAATTCCAAGCAGGGTAGCATAAATGTCAGCATTCCTTATTCCGAGAGCTTTGATTATGCCAATGGTTCAAAACCAAAAAGCAGGAAACGGCTATCTAGCTTTCTGCTTATTTTATTATTACTTTGTTTTGGAGTTGTTACGAGTATTTATGTATTTGTCTCTCTAGAAGGCCCAAAAGAAATAACCAAGCTTGCATCCTATATCCTGAACAACCGGACTGAAAATATCCAAGAAGACGATCAGCCTCGAGTCTTTAATGAGTCTACACTTTCGTTTTTTTCTGGAACTGAACTTTCCAAGTTGGGTGTCTTACCATTACCTCAAAATTTTCAGATTCAGGAGGAATACAAAGGGATTAAACTTGTAAAAAGTGAAAACGATGAATTTTCAGATATTCAAATATCGCTTCTGAAAATGTTTATTGATCTATCTCCCCAAAAACTACTTACACCAGGGCCGACTGCTATTGTGACATTCAAAAGGGGTGAGATACGTCAGGGTACTAATTATAATCCCAATACTGCTGCATTTGCTAGTGGTCCATATATCTTCTTTAATGATAATTCTTTTGACCCTAATATACCTTAGCGGATGATTCGGTTGACGCGGCATTTAATACATTTGTACATGAACTAAGTCATATTTCTCAATTTAATTTGATTACAGAAGCTATAACACGTAGCGAGATAGATACCACTTATCAATCAGCCCTTTCCTGGATAGATCTTGTTATCAACTCTCCATTAACAGAAGAATTTGCCTTATCAAATGGATGGGAGAAAACAATTATTGACCAGAAACTTGATTATAAACTAACCGATCAACTAAATAGCAAAACAAGCGAATACGGTAAGAGCAAGGTATACGAAGATATGGCAGAAACTATTTCTGCAGTGGTAACTTCAGATGAATCTAGTTTCTCCACGGAACGTAAACAATGGGGTCATAAATATCTCTCTGAAACAAATATTAACTTAAGTAAAAATAAACTCCCTT
>CAZHCC010000159.1:0-2170 GCA_964530975.1 uncultured Candidatus Saccharibacteria bacterium | reverse complement strand
AGAACTTTGGAGTAACTTTCGAAGATAATATTAATCCATCAGATTATATTGAATCATTGTCTCTTAAAAAGCTATCTCCAGAATCAATTATTAGCGTTGCTAAAGAATTAAAGAAATACACTATACGTCGCGAAATAGCGATGTGTGGAGCGGAAATAAACAAGAAGATGAAGTCAATATCTCCATCTTCTGATTACAACGTCATTATTGAGACTGCTGATAAGCTTTATAATGATCAGATTAATTTGTATGAAACTGGCAGCGATCAGCCAGAAAACATCTTTTCTGAAATGGAAGCTCTCATTGAAGAGCGAGGAAACAATCCGGTTACAGAATTTGGATTTGCTGGGCCTCATCCTAAAATTCAAGATATGTACGGCTCTCTTTTGAGACCGGGTAACATCACAGTTATTGTAGCTCGTTCAGGCGTAGGTAAAACTCAATTCTGTTTAGATTTCACTACAAAAGTATCTGAACAATACGAAGTTCCAGTTCTTCATTTTGATAATGGAGAGATGAGCAAAGAAGAACTTATTTTTAGACAATGCGCTGCAATGTCTAAAGTTCCAATGTATCTACTAGAAAGCGGCAACTGGCGAAAGGCTGGCGCAGAAGTTGTAGATAATGTTAGGGCAGTATGGAACACCATCAATAAACGCTACAAGCATTTATATTATTATAATGTAGGCGGAATGAGTGTTGATGCTCAGATCAGCGTTTTAAAAAGATTCTACTACTCCAAGATAGGTCGCGGAAATCCTATGATTTTTAGTTTTGATTATATTAAAACTACAAGTGAAAGCGGAGGTAATAAAACAGAATGGCAACTTGTTGGAGAAATGGTCGATAAGTATAAACGCTGCATTCAGAAAGATATAGTAAGCGATAAAGGGCCATGCATATCAATGATGACATCAGTACAATCTAATCGCGCAGGTATTGTCACGAACAAAAATTCATCAAGTATAACTGACGACGAAAGCATTGTTTCTCTTTCTGATCGTATTACTCAATTCTCATCTCACATGTTTATTCTAAGACAGAAAACATCTGATGAATTACAGAACGAAGTCAGCTTCGGAACTCATAAGTTTATCAACGTGAAAGCTCGCCATCTTGGCAAAGACATTGCAGGAGCTATTAATCCAGTAAAGCTTGCAGACGGTACTCTTAAAAAGAATTTCGTTAATCTTGAAATCGCTAATTTCTGTGTGTCAGAAAAGGGAGATTATAGAGATATAGTGGATGGTCTCGGTACAAATGCAACTGTAATTAAAGATAACGATGACGACGTACCTAACCTCCATTAATAATCGAGCAGAAGTTATAGAAAAAACTTTGATTGATTTAGGTTATCAATTATCAGATCGCGGCAAATATTGGCAATGTAATGCTATTTATCGCGATGGCGACAACAGAACCGCTTTACAAATTTGGAAAGACACTGGAATCTGGAAAGATTTTGTCGCTAATACAACATATCAACCTTTTAAAAGGTTGCTTGAACTATCTTGTAAAGATGACTGTAAAATAGATGAAATTCTACATTCAATTAAGAATAACAACGACCCTTGTATAGAATCAATTAGAACACCTAAAATGGAATCAGACCAATTTTTTGACCATGAAGAAGTAAAGACATTGCTTCCTCATTATGATTTTTACAATAAAAAAGCCATAAGTTCACAAACTCTTGAGCTTTATCGATCTGGCTTTTCAATGTCTGGAAAGATGAATGGCCGATTTGTGTTTCCGATATTCGATGAAAATAAAAAAGTAATAGGTATCAGCGGAAGACATTTGCTATGGAAACCAAACAGTTCCGCTCCTAAGTGGAAACACATTGGTAGAAAAGGTAATTGGATATATCCTGTAAATATTCAAGGAGAAGAAGATAACATATTCAAGAAAACTATTGAAGAAAAACGAAAAATAATTCTCGTCGAAGGAATCGGCGACAGTCTAGCTTTGTCGCAACAAGGTTATTATAACCATCTTGTTATTTTCGGTCTTGAAATCAGTTCTAAACAATTGTCATATCTAATGTCTTTGTCTGTGGACGAAATAATAATATCTACAAACAACGATGCTGATAAAACTGACAATCGCGGCTTGCAAGCTGCTATTAAAATATTCCTAAAACTTATTAAATACATTGATATTGATAAGG
>CAZHCC010000158.1:0-2184 GCA_964530975.1 uncultured Candidatus Saccharibacteria bacterium | reverse complement strand
TGGGGTGCCGATAGGGAAGAAAAATTTCAGTAAAATCTGCAATACAATAAAGGTAATTACAAAATACCCGGCATATAATGCTTTTGACTGTTTATATGCAAAATAACCTAATATTCCTATCCAAATTAATCCAAGAATAATTTCCAGAATAGAATATGGCTGGGGTGACTTGATTATATTTGTTCCCCACCAGGAAATAAATAAAGTTTCATTGAGTAACCCGATTTTATTTATTAAATAAGTAAAAGTAAATATTATCAATATTCCAAATGAAGCAGGATTAAAGATGGGCTGTTTTTTATATCTTGCAAATCTATTAATTAATAAAGTGATAATAAAAGTCACCGGAATAAGTAATTTGGAAAATCCCAGAGTAGGATGGAGCAGCAGAAAAATTATATTTAAAGTTATATAGGAATTCAGCGGATTTGAGAATTTATCCTGTAAATATCTTTTTGAGGCAAAAGTGTATACAAAAAATATCAAGTTCAGTATAAGGAAAATATATAAAGCATCATAAAACGTATTATTGCCCTTTGTATCAAGCACGCCATATTGAAAATCCAGACTTCTTATTATTGTATAAATGCTAAAAGCAAATATAGCAATAGCAAACTGGAAAACTATGCTTTTGGGGCTAAGGAACACTTTGAGATCTTTTAACATACTATGATTTTAAAAAATTTGTATAATAAAGAGAGCTGTTTTTTTACAGGATTCGTAAGGAATAAGTAAACTATTAAGTTTATAATTAATCTTTATAAATATGGAAAAAATTCAAATTCACAAAATGATTAATCAAATATTATTTTACTCAGTATGAGAGCTTTTGTGCTTGTCTGTGGAGAGCGTGACGATAAATATTACCCTGGAAAATGAGATTATTAAAGATATTACTTTTTCCGGCCAGAGTGATAATACTACAAGCAAAGGATACCAGGATATTTTTTCATCAAATTATAAAAATCTTGTTGTCGGAAAGAAAGTCTCTGATCTATATATCTCCAGGGTCTCCGGTTCCTCACTTACTCCCGGTGGATTTAATGCCGCACTTGAACAGGTAAAGAATTCTGCAAGAATTTAAATTCCCAAAACTATATTAATAAAGCGACAATAAACAGCCGCTAAAAATTTATCTATAATCTGACAATTGTCAGGATCCTGACATGTCAGTAAAACCTAACTCCAAAGACAAGAGTATAAAATAGGAAGAATGGGAGTGTCAGTAAACTGACGACTTGGATTCCACCAACTGGTAATATTGCAATAATCAATATCACTATTGCATTTGGATCTACATATCTAATTAAGAATTCATTTATTGAATAATGCACATATCCCCATATCTTTCTTCCATCAAGCGGATGGATTGGAAGCATATTAAAAACCATTAGTCCTATATTGAAATATCCGATCATTCCAAGTGAGTAGATAAGAGTAGAGAGAAAGCCATTTATTATTCCAATTATACTATTTAAATCTCCCGGCTGTACAAATGGCTTTAGCGCCAGAAAACTGAAACCGCAAAATGCTGCAATTAGGAAATTTGATACAGGTCCTGCAAGGGATACTCTCATCATATCTCTTGCCGGGTTTGCAAAATTATTTGGATTTACTGGCACGGGTTTGCCATATCCGAAGAATGTGAAGAGTATTAGTCCAAGTCCTAATGCATCGAAATGATTAAGTGGATTTATATTCATTCTATCTTCATTTCTGGCGGTATCATCACCAAGTCTATGAGCGCTATATGCATGAGCCCATTCATGTATGGATATGGACATGAGTAGTCCTATCAGTACGAAAACCCAGAATAAATAACTTGACTGAGCACTTACGCCATTCATTGTGAATGTCACGAAAAGGCTATTTACGCTTCTATCCAAAAATTGCCAGAACATATTTGATTATATCAAATCTTTGAGTATCAATTCTTTGCAAACTATATATACACAAGATATAATCAGCTGAGATGCCAATTAGAAAAGCGGTAATTCAAACTCCTGCAGAATTGGATCTGGCTAATATATATCAAGGGGATGGTATATTTTCAAACCTAAATCAATATATGGCTTTAGGAGATATAGATTCTTTTCAAAGAATACTTAAAAATGCCTCCTGGGCATTTATTGGAACATTTGGACTTCCTACTACACATTTTCTTGGAAGTGTGGATGGTCTTTA
>CAZHCC010000157.1:0-2202 GCA_964530975.1 uncultured Candidatus Saccharibacteria bacterium | reverse complement strand
AATCTGAAACCGCCGCAGATAAACACAAGTATTGCTACAATAACTAATACTCTTTTGGTCCAGTAGACACTTGAATAGAGACTCACGTATCATTCTAGCATAAGGGAATTTGTAGACAAATATTTCTGAAATTCGAAGAATAAGGATAAAATGTTATAATTATCAAGATTATAAATACTTCTAAAAACCAGAAAAAACTATATCATATTCGAGTTAAAACTGGCCAAATACAATGAATCTGAAAGACCTAGCGAAAAATAAGTCAAAGTTTCCCAGTTCTTCTATTGGAGCTTTGCCTACAAAAACAATCAAAGAACAACCCAATTCAGGTCTCAGAGATAAATCGGATCTATCTATGTCATTTATCGTTGATGGGAAAGGAAGAAGTGTATGGAAAAATATCAATTCTCCAAAAAAGAAAATGGGTGTCATAGCAAGATTTTTTTTAAGTCTTTTTCTGCTTATATTAACCATTGGAGGAGGGATTTTTGGTTACTATTACTATCAAAATTATTCCACCCTCAAAAATACCGGAGTAGAGAATGTATCATTACTAGATCCACTTAAATATGCTATTAGTGCGGCAGCTCCACAAAAGATTGAGCCACTTTCTCAATTAGAAAAAACAGAGAGCAGAACTAATTTCCTCTTATTAGGAGTTGATGCAAGAAGGGGATTTTCTTCCTATCGTACAGATACAATAATTCTCGCTTCATATAGCCATGTAACCAAAGAAGTTATTGAGATTTCTATTCCTCGGGATACAAAAGCAAATTACCTAACTAATTCATATGGGAAGATAAATGGGGTATTCCAGCTGACTTTTAATGATGCAAAGAACCGTAAGAAGCAGACTGAGGAGGAGGCGGTAAAGACTGCATATAATGCTTTAGCAAACTCAGTATATGAGGTCACCGGCATTAAGCCACATTATGGAATAATGGTAAATTTCACAGCTTTAAAAGATATTGTTGATGCTCTCGGTGGAATAACAGTAAATGTTGATAAAGCCCTTTACGATAATCTGTACCCAAATGATAGTGATACTGGAACGATTAAAATTAATTTTAAGGTCGGTGAGCAGCAAATGAATGGGTCCAAAGCTTTACAATATGCACGTTCACGTCAGACAACAAGTGATTACGACCGTGCACGACGCCAACAGCAGGTCGTAAATGCCATAAAAGATAAATTTGTTAAGTCAAATATGTTTTCTGATGTTAATGCTATAAATAAGACTCTGGAGGCTATAACAAAAAACGTACGTTTCTTTAATGTTACCGGTGAAACAATAAATGAAGTTATAAAAGGTCGTGAGGTATTATCTTCTTTATCTGTTGCAAATATGGTTGTTGACCCTAATCTGGGGAGCTTTACAGGTCAGCTGTTAAGGGGAGGGGATAAACAGGATGGTGCCGGTTTTGTACTGGAACCGATTTCCGGTAAATATGACGATGTACAGACTTTAATCAGTCTTTATCTTGATAATACCTACCTTTTAACCGAGGATGCCTCAATAAGAACACTATATACAAATAAAATCAGGAGTAAGGAATTCAATAATTTCAATAAAGCAGTATTAGACAAGAAACTCCCTTTTGTGGGGATTAACAGTATTATCAATTTATCAGTCCCAAAAGGTACTACACCATCTCCCACACCTACTGATTTATTATCAAAAAAAGTTAATGTATACATGAGGGAAGATAAATCAAAAACTCTAAATTTCTTTATAAATTTATTAAAGGAACAGGGATTCGAGGTTATAGTTAAAAATGAGCTGGATTTACCGAAAGAATTAGAAAAACACTTTAAAGAAAGCAATATTCTTATTGAATTTAATTAGTCTTGCAAATTCTAAGTTTCAAAAATTCAACACATACATCCAGTGAAGCAGCGCAAGCTCTGGGTTGTGACATATCACAAATAATTAAAACACTTATTCTCGAGTCAGCTGGCAATTACTTTGTATTAATACTATGCGGAGACGATAGAATTGATTATCAATGTGTAAAAAATACTCTAGGTTTATCAAAGAGACCATCCTTTGCGTCACCCCAAAAAGTATTGGAAATCTCAGGAAGCAATATAGGAGGTGTTAAACCGGTGTTTAAAACTGATCTTAAGGTATTGATGGATGAGAAAATACTGAGTTTCTCGAAAGTATATGGGGGTGGTGGTGACACTAATTCTATACTTGAT
>CAZHCC010000156.1:0-2278 GCA_964530975.1 uncultured Candidatus Saccharibacteria bacterium | reverse complement strand
AAAAGGTGTATCGATTCAATCGAAAATCTGACAACAACCGATGGATTTACATATGAGATAATTATTGTAGATAATAATTCTATTGAGAGTCAAAGTTTAGACTATTTTAAAAAGATTGGTGAAAAACATAAAGTAATTAAATATCCCCATCCTTTTAATTATTCTGCAATAAATAATTTTGCTGTAAAAAATTCTGATGGAGAATATATTTTGCTTTTGAATAATGATACAGCAGTTATCTCCGAAGACTGGCTTTATGAAATGCTGCAGTTAGCACAAGAGAGTGGAATTGGTTGTGTGGGAGCAAAATTACTTTTTCCAAATGATACAATTCAACATGCAGGAGTTTATATTCATAAAAATGGCGTTGGAGGCCATATTTATCACGGCTTCTGGAAAGATGCGCATGGATATATGGATAGACTTCAAATCATTAATAATGTTTCAGCAGTAACTGGTGCTTGTTTACTTCTAAAGCGATCAATCTGGGATGAAGTCGGAGGACTTGATGCTGATCATCTAGCAATAGCATTCAACGACGTTGATTTGTGCTTAAAAGTAATGGATAAAGGTTATAGAAATCTTTATACCCCTTTTGCTGTTCTATATCATTTTGAATCATTATCAAGAGGGGCAGAAGATACACCTGAAAAAATTATCCGCTTTAATAAAGAAAGAGATTTTGTACTGAATAAATGGCAAAAGTATATGGACTATGACCATTATTATAATCCAAATCTTGTTTTAAATAATGGAGTTTTGGAATTTAATTATGAAGTAAATAAATTAGATTTGTAATATTAAAATCTGATGACAATTATATATTATCTATTACCAATTCTGTAAACTTCTCTTTAAAAACATTCATATCAAACTGCTCAAAAAAACTAGAATATTCTTCATTATTCCTCGGATTCGGTTCATTTACCAAAAACTTATTTATTGCATCGATTACACTTTGTTTATTTTGTTCAGGAAATAAAACTCCAAAGTCTTTAGTAATTAATTCGGCAGCTCCTCCATCATCATAAGCTATTACTGGTGTACCAAATAAAAGGCTTTCTATAAATACAATCCCAAACTGCTCCACAGCACCATTAATTAAAGCTTTAGATTTCGCAATTAGATTAAATTTAACTTCATCAGATATAAAGCCTAAGAATTTTATATTCTCATATTTATCAAGTTCTTGTCTTAATGGACCTTCACCAATTACAATCAGTTTTTGATTTGTCTTATTAATTGCATCAATAATATATCTTAATCCCTTAAATTCCTCGAGTCTTCCGACAAATACAAAATATTCCTTTTCCTTACAGTCAATATATTTTTTTAAGTTAAAGTTATCATTCAATAAACTTTTTGCATATTCCAGATCAATTGCAGGATAAATTACCTCGGAATTCTTATTCAAAAACTTCTTAAAAATCTTTTGACTATAAAAAGAATTCGTGATAACTAAATCAATTTGTTTTGAATATTGTAAATTTTTATTTGCAAACCAATTATCAGTAAAGCTTTTTCTTTGGGCATTAAATCCTGGAATTTTATGATAATAAGCAATAAATTTTTGATTGGAATTTTTTCTTATCCAGGTTGAAGGTCCATTAGTATTTGCAATTATTAAATCATATTCACTTAAATCAAAACTATGAAAAGCAAAATATGAAAGCTTTCTATAAAAGCTTCTTAAAGAGTGAATTTTTGGCAAATATTTCAAAAAAGATTTTTTAATATTTCTTTTTTTATAATTTTCAGGGAAAAATTCCATCCAGAATTGTGAAGTATAAATATCTGCATCAGGATAAAGCTCCAAAATTATATCAAGCACTCTTTCAGCCCCGCCATAAGCTGTAAGATAATCATTTAGTATTGCTATTTTCATTACTTTTATTCCCTGGTTTAAAAATTCTCCTTATATATCCCATACATGCCAAGAATAACTTGTGATGCCAAAATACTACCAAAAACCCCTACTAAAACAGCTGGAGTATAAGATGGTACATGAACTATAACTTTATTATCTAATAAATACTCAGTTACTCCTGGATAAATGAACATAGTGATACTTGTTTGCACACCACCAGACAAATTTCGAAATCTAAACAAAGCATTTTCAATAATTTCCCTTGGTTCAGGAAGGGTAATAGATATGTTTATCTCATGAGCCATTTTTGTTGGCGAATTATACACCCATCTCCTGTATATATCTATCAATCATATCCATCCCAATCCCCTCCACCACATGATCTTTTATATATAAAACATTGGTAGCATA
>CAZHCC010000155.1:0-2283 GCA_964530975.1 uncultured Candidatus Saccharibacteria bacterium | reverse complement strand
CTTTAACCTGGGAAAAATCAGATTCAAAAAAAATAATATTATCGACCCCAATTTCGGTAGCTTTCTGAATGATAAACTCGACTTTCAAGTTCTTAGGTAAGGCTTGATATAATGTTAT
This sequence comes from uncultured Candidatus Saccharibacteria bacterium, assembly GCA_964530975.1. Classification (GTDB taxonomy): domain Bacteria; phylum Patescibacteriota; class Dojkabacteria; order JAOAGR01; family JAOAGR01; genus CAZHCC01. The sequence goes on along the minus strand of CAZHCC010000155.1, from coordinate 2,165 downwards.
AGTCGTTCTTATCTCAGTGAGAGACTGTTCAATAATCTTTCCTAATGAAAAGTCATTCGTTATCTTTTCAAGTTCGACAATATATTTCCACCCTTTATTATCGAAGACTTCTATCTTATCACCAATTCGCATTCTAAGTACTTTTCGTATTCTCTTTGACTGCTCTTCATCTAGAATTACAGTTTTATTTTTTATTTCCTGATTTTTTAAGTAAAATCTTATCATTTTATAATCTTATTATTTTATTTAAAGTTACAGCTACTTTACTATCATGAGAAAAAACAATTATAGCAATATTTTTCTTTTGGTTAATATCCTTTATTAATTTCAAAAAAACCTCCGACTCAATTTCATTTAAATCTCCCATTGGTTCGTCCATAAAAATTATTTTTGGGTTCCTGATTAAGCAGCATGCCAATGATATCTTTTGATAATCAAGCGAATCTAAATCCTTTACTAGCAGAGTTTGCAATTTTCCTAAATTTAGATCAAGTTTAACTTTTTCTATCTGTTCATTTGCTGATTTAGAGTCCAAAACTTCGGAAGAAATTAAAAGATTATCTTCAACGCTAAGGAATTCAATCAAATTCTCATTTCTTAGCAACACTGCAATGTCCTTTTTTAATAAATTACTCTTCTCAATTGAACTCAAGTCAAGAAAATTACAACCTTCATAAAAATAGTTACCACCGTCGAATTCCTCAAATCCCAATAGACACTGCAATAATAAGGTTTTACCAGATCCAGATTTCCCAATAATTCCCAGGAAATCACCAGAATTAATTATTAAACTTAATTTTCCGAAAATGGGTCTGACTAAGGAGCCTTTACGAAACTTTTTATTGACATTAGTCAATTCGATTAGGACTTTTTGATTATATTTTTTCTCCGATTTAGCGACCATTTGATTTAGTTTTATAAAAATTAGTAATTGTCAGTGCAAGCATAGCAAGAATAAAAATATAGAAATAATTATAAATAATTGAGTTAGGATCTAATTCAAAGTTTAAGTCAGGAAGTAAAGTATTTGTGAAATTTTTATGTAATAACTCAAATAATGGTGTTAATGCAAAGAAATTAATTACGATTGCAATCAAAATCAATGAGAAAATTGTAATAATGATTATTAAATTATGGGAACTTGGTTTTATCAAACTTTGAGGTAATAAGGAATTAAGCTTAGTTTTAAAAAGAATCAAACTAAATATACATAGTATAAATAAGGTTAAATAAAGTACTATATTAATAACTTTTATTAATATAGTAATATAATTCAAAATAGTATTAATAAGTTCATCCCTAATTGTAATTGACGAAATATTTGTAGCCATTAAGCCCTTTCGAATTTCCTCTAATTTATTTTTTGATTTTAATTTAAATGCAAAGCTATGACGTAAATAAACTTGCTTTTCTCGAAATTCCAGATAATCCTTATAGGGTAGATAAATTCCAGATGCCATGTTATTGTCCAGTACCTGTAAGACCTCTCTTTCAATAAGAAGCCCGTTTAAATTTATTTTTATTTTATCTCCGGCTTTATACTTAATACTAAAGACCTGGTCATCGGAATAATTTGCTCCTACTAGAATATATTTGCCACCACTATAGAATTCCGCAGCATTATTAATATTTATATTTTTAAAACTATCGACAGAAATAAATGAAACTAAATCACTCAAATTACTTTCAGGATCAAAACCAGGAAATTTTTGCTTTTCATAACCATTAATTTCCTTAATCTTCTTATCAATAAGCTTAGCCTTCCCTAATGCAATAAAATTAAATTTCTCCACTTCTGAGACCGCATTTATTTTTTGAAAAATATCATCAGGATTCTCTGAGCCTATTTCATCATTAATGTAAATATCATATTGATCCTCTCTTTTACTTTGGGCCTGCCGGATTTGGCCATCACTATATACTGCTAAGGTCAAAATGACTGTAAAAAAAGTTAATATCGTAATTACACCTATCCAAATAAAACGATATTCCCTTAGTAAGCTAATTGCAATAACAATAGAAGACTTAATCCTGATATTGAGTATACTAAAAAGTTGAATTAAGAAGTTGAGCGCCTCAATACCGATAAGCATAGAAAGAATTGATAAAATACCGATATTTAATGCCAAAATGCCATCATTTTCGAAATTAGATTTAAGTAAATT
>CAZHCC010000154.1:0-2317 GCA_964530975.1 uncultured Candidatus Saccharibacteria bacterium | reverse complement strand
TAAAGAGAAAAAATTATTAACAAATGCAAAAATCAAATTTAATGTTGGGAATTCAAAAGTACTTTTGAGAGTAGCATTAATGATACTAATTCTCTTAAATTTCTTCTATATTTTTTTTATAGGAGCAGATTTAGGCGGGGAGCTAAATAATGTTCGGGAACATTTCCTGAAATCAGATTTTAGAAGTTATTCAGACTACTCTGTAACAAGGTTCTGGGCATTGATATGGGTTTCTATTATCAACTTATTTGTAATATATATTGTAACAAAGCCATTTAAGAAAATTAATCCTGAGAATTCGAAAATATTAAGACCATTTATCAAAACCAATATAATTTTGACCGTAATACTTTCTTTTGGACTTATCTTCTCCACTCTCGCAAGACTTAATCTATATATTAGCGGATACGGTCTTACCGAAGTTAGATTATATGGGGCAACTTTTACGCTTTTACTCGGAGCGATACTTATACTTTTCACTATTGGAATATTCAGCAAAAAACATAGCAAATACCAGTTATTGGCATTTGCATCCGTTATAATATATTTCTCTATAATGCATTTTATTCCAATGCAATATATAAATGGCAAAATTAATTATGAATTATATAAGTCAGGTAATATAAAAGTCTTCAATATAAACGATATTCTTTATGGTAGTTATACTGAAGCTTACAAAAACTCAAACGATAAAAATATTAATTGCGCTATAGAAGACCGTGAATATATAAATTACAGAAGAGATTTCAGTGAAAGTGAAGCAGAAAAGTATCTGGTTGCTATAGATATAGCCAAAGATCCAAACTCTCCACTCTCCCCAAAAGAGCAGATTTGTCTAAAATCAGTACTTTATGAAATTAATAGAACGAGTAAGGAGAAAGGAGTTGATAACTGGACATTTATGACCCAGTTTGCCAAAGATGAATTATCCGCCAATGAAAGTCATTTTAAATAAGAAAAATATGATAAAGAGATTAATCATATGATTTGTATCAGTCCCGGCTTTTTGTTTTCATAATAGCCGAGACTTGGTACTAACAAAATATTACCGATAATGAATTTTGTATTAGAAAATAAATATCCTCTTTCTTACTTCTTAGCTTTGATAATACTAGGCTATTTTCTTTTTCCGGTATGGAGCATAATGCTCTTTATCTGGTCCGTATTTTACTTCGCTATTATATATCGTAAAGAGAATAAAGTTTTAGATACAAATCAGAATAAAATCTGGAAAATCACTGTCTTTGCCTATCCAATCCTGGAAACATTTATAAAGTTCATGATTACATTTGATATCATTCCATTTTCCTGGAGATGGCTGAATACACTTGAACACCTTGCATGGGCACTATCAATGTATTTAATGCTATTACCTTATACCAAATCTCTGCAAAGCAAGGTAGTCTCTATATGGGCATTATTTCTTATTGCAGGAATTGTAATTATATTCGGGAATTTGAATGAATTATTCGAGTATATAATCCGAAATATAATACTTAATTTCACTACTGACTGGAGACAGGCACTATATTATACTGACACGACTATAGATCTCACCATGAACTTTGTCGGGGTCCTGACGGGTGCGATTATTTCACTCAAAGTTCTCAAGAAATAAATATTAATAGTGACATAGCTATATTTGGGATATGCATAAATAAAATAAATTTGTTACAATTTCTTGAATTGTGTTCAAACAATTCAGCAATACATGGCATTATCAATAAAAGCTGAAAGTTTATTCGATATAGGTGGATTCACAATCTCTAATTCGCTTCTAACATCAGTAATTATGGTTTTGTGTTTAATTATCTTTTTTATTTGGTACGGAAAAAGAATCCAAACCTCTCCGATTTCCCGTTTCCAGTTAATAATAGAATGGATAGTTGAATCAGTTTATAATCTCTGTAAGGATGTATTAGGAAATAAACAGGCAAAAAGATTATTCCCAATTATTTTTACTTTTTTTACCTTTATTATTTTATCTAATTGGTTTGGTTTATTACCAATTACCGGATCCTTAGGTTTTGCAGAAAAGAAACATTCCGATGAAGATTCCGGTGTATCCCTACCGTCACTAATAATTCCCTTTACAGAATTAGAAACTTCGAAAGAAGAGAATAATAAATATGCAAAAACTGAAGAAGTAATTCTCTCTTCAAAATATACAATTATACCTTTTCTTCGTTCACCGTCAGCTGATTTAAATTTCACAATTGCGCTTGCGATTATATCCTTCTTATTAATTCAAGTTTCAGCTATCTCGAGTGCAGGTATAGGGTATTTAGCAAAGTATTTTGATTATAGGGTCGCAATT
>CAZHCC010000153.1:0-2385 GCA_964530975.1 uncultured Candidatus Saccharibacteria bacterium | reverse complement strand
TATCTAGCATTCTATCAACTTCATCAAGTACAAATGACTCAAAAGCATTAAGGTTAGGAACCTGTCTTTCGATTAGATCGAGAATTCGACCCGGGGTTCCAACTACTATATGAGGATTGGATCTTAGTTTGCCGATTTGCGCATTTATATTTGCACCACCAACAACTAATACTGATCTCATATTTAAATTTTTGGACAGAGAATAGGCGTCATGTTCTATTTGATCTGCCAATTCTCTTGTAGGAGCAATTATAAGAAGTCTTTGATTCTTATCGTTGACTATTTTCTCAAGTAAAGGTACAAGGAAGGCTGCTGTTTTGCCTGTACCGGTATTTGCTATTCCAACAACATCCTTACCCTCAAGAATTGCAGGAATTGCCTTCTCCTGAATAGGTGTTGGGATTGTAAAGCCTTTTGCAAGTATATTGGCTTTAAGCTGATTTGAAACTTTTAAATCTTTAAATTCAAATGAAGGAATGAATTGATCAATTACTTCATGTTGTAAGATAGCTTTTTTTATCAACATTTGAGGATTAATTGTTGACTTTCGTCTTCCTCCACCTCTGCCCCCGCGACTATTGCCTCTAGAAAAGTTATTATTACTTCTAGGGCGATAACTGCCGTGAGTATTTCTACCACTATTATTGTTATACATTTTTTGGTTCGTTTAATTAGTTTGCGGAAAATTCTTGTGTAATAAGTTTGTTTTAAAAAAACTATGGACGCAAAAGTTTTGCCTTTTGTTAAACCTATACTTGTACTCAGGGGAATGACTCTTACCGGAGAAAGACTGTCATATAGCGACAACGCACTATAAGTAGTTCCGGTAAATTATCTGCACTAATTAATAAGCTGCTGCTCAAAATCCTAAAAAACCAAAACTATTAAGGTATATTAACTTTATATTATATCATGAATTCATGTTTAGTGACATATCCAATTAGATAGTATTAATAACTGGCTCAAAATATTGCTATTATTATGGCTAATACCTATAACAACTTAAAAACCAGTCTTTTCTAAAGATTAATCTGCTATTTATTCTTTCAAATATTCCGAATTCCTCATGGATAGTTTTATGGCATTATGGTAAATGCAGTATTCAGTTTATACCTTGGATGGATCACTGTTGCGACTATTGCTAATTTTCAAGTTACTTTGATTGCGAGAGGCTTTGACGGATTCGGGATCGACAAGAATATCTGGGCATTTTTGCTGATTGTTTCAATTACACTGCTTACCTCTTCATTCATACATTTGCGTAAAGATGCTGTGTATACAGGCGTAATTATCTGGTCATTGCTCGGTGTTTTTGTTAAATCTGCAGGTGTGGTCATAGTAGCATACCCATCACTTGTTGCATGTTTTATTCTTTCAGGTTTTCTTGTATATAAGAAAGTTTATAAAAAAGAATAGTTCTCAGCAGTTCATAGTTATATATTTAGTAATCTACACTGTATAATCAATAAATGTTCAAGATATCCCGGCTACTGTTTTTCATAGTTATCATTATTTCTATTCCTATATTTGTTATTGGGTATGAAGTGCTCCAGTTTCACCTGGATTTTCGTGCATATCAGGATTTTATTCGAAGTGAGACAGAAGTAGTCAAAAATGGAATCATAATAGATCAGAATCAGAAAAAAGTTATTATTTCTGATAAGGTAAAACCTGTATGTGATGAATTGTATTGGACTCGGGTATTTGCAGGGGGGAGGTTTACTATTTATGACATCCCAAAAGCTTTAGAAGATGCCGAAAGTTCTTTGCATAGATACTGTTATAAATTCTTTTATAGAAATAATAAAAATGTCAAAACTGAAAATCTTTCAAATGAGGAAATAGAAGTTATTCGTAGTGACTATAACTTTTTACTAACTAATAGTGATGAGATACAAGACTATCAACTAACCTTGGGTGATGTTTTTAGAAGGTATAATCAAAGCGATGCAAATTTGGGGATCAGCTATCTAGTCGTTGTCTCATTTATTTTGACTATTTATATTTGGAAGAAAAGACGGACTGCTGCTTGATAAATTAATAAAGCGCTAATAACTTAGCCCCAGAATTTATCATAAAAATGCGGGACTTGATATTATTAGCTATTAACGGATAATAGGCCAATTTTTCAATACTAGTTTTGTAAAATGGAAAATAAAAAAAAGATTTCAAAAATAAAACTTGTAGCTATTGCTGTAATTGTACTGGCATTATTAATATCAGGAGCCTTGTACTACTTTTCATCAAATACGAATAAGAGCAAGAGTATACTTTCAGCAGGGAAAGATACACTTGGGCTTGCTGAAAAAGCAACTCTTGTAAATGTAAAAAGCGGAGTAATGGTTGTAAACCAGTCCGGTGAAAAACAGATAGAGGACGAATACG
>CAZHCC010000152.1:0-2438 GCA_964530975.1 uncultured Candidatus Saccharibacteria bacterium | reverse complement strand
TTGGAATCCTATTTGCTTATAATCTCCTGTATTTACATCAACCTCAAGGCCTTGATCACTAAGTTTCATAGTTGATTCAACCCAATATTCTTTTGTATTACCATCATATTTAAATAATTCACCCGGTACTTGCCATGATGGAGTAGGAGTAACAGGAGGTGGTGGGTATGTTACCGAACCCGAAAAATACGGATAATTTGGTCCCTTATTATCGTCTATAGTGCTCAAGACATTTTTGAATTGAATATCCCAATTATCTCCAAGATTCTCTCCGTTTAGTCTTGTCATCGGATCAAAAAAATTTCTTATTCTGGCTCCATTTGTCTTATTTTGGGTATCGGTATATGAACCATTGCTTCCATCACTAGTATACTTTTCGGCACCGAATACAATATCAGTGCTTGAGGCAATCTTTGAATTATCAGTGAAATTATCAGTGAAACCAGTACTTGAATCACATGGCAATGCAGTACTTTGAGCATTTGCAATATTTGGCAATAGGGAAGAATTAGATGAATTATTATCAAATACAGGCAAATACAAAAAGGAGCCTATATATAGTATAGCGACACTTAGTGTTAAACTTTTGTGGACAGTATTCATTTTAGAAAGAAATATAATTACTCACCAAAACCATGAAGGAAGCCTTTTACTTTTTTGACTAATTGCTCATTGGATAGAGCTAATTTAATCAAATATCCTTCGGAGCCATAGTCATAGGCATCTTTGACATTATTTGTAATAGCAAGATTAGTAAGCATTACAATAATAGGTTTTTTGTATTTATCTGTATTTGATTTCAGGATTTTTAGCACTTCTAATCCATCAGGTCCTTCATTCATCATAATATCAAGAAGTACCAGTCCGTATTCCTTTTCGGAAGCCTTCATCAATGCTTCATTGCCATTAGATGCAGTCTCTACAGTAAAACCTGCATCGCGCAAAACCTCGGAATACAACTCAAGTATTGCTGGCTCATCATCGACTAGGAGAATCAATGTTGATTTATTTGTAGTATTATTGTCCATATGACGTTATCTTACTTAAAATACCATTATCAAATTTAAATGTAAATCTCTTAACGATCCTCACCAAAGTATGCATAATCAAAAAAGCCCGATGTGAACGAGGCATTGCCAAGCATCGGCCTCTCAAATGAGATTGCGGAGTCACTGCCTAATTCACCAAGTCCAGTTACAAGAAATTCATATTTTGCAGTAGCAGATTGAAGTACGCTGTTACCATAAGTATTTAATTTGACCTTGGTTGCAGGCTGCCCATCAAGGTAAGGTTTGACTCTTATCGCAATTGTATTTGTTCTTATGGTTCCTGTTACATTTGGATTTAAATTTTGCCTAGCAGAATAAAGGGTAACATTACCTGAATCATTATTTGCAGGAAGGCTGCTTGTACAGGTATAAATACCTTTATCAGCATAATAAATCCCGGATTCAAGATATATACGGGTAATAATAAATTGCGGAGGAGTAGAGGTATTAAAGCCTTCACAAGTTGCAACTATGCCTGATACCGGCTTGCCTTGGCTAATACTCGTGCCCACCTGATGTGTAAGAGGGGTTCCGCTTGATATGGTTATAGGAGTGTTTGAAGAACTCTTTACATATATCTTGGCATTAGTTGAAGCTAGCTCAGTACAGGTGATAGTTTGATAAGATGAAAGATTACCTAGGGAGTTTATACATTTGCTTGTAGCAGTGACATCCGCATCAAGTACTCTGATTATTTCGTTTACTTTATTTTCTGCTATAGATACTGAACGGTCGAATTCTTCTGATCTTTGAATATTTACTCGGGAAGCAATGATTCTATCCGCCATTGCAATCAATATAATCAGAGCAAGGGTAGATATGACTATGACAATAAGTAATGCCTGGCCTTTGGTTTTTTTATTTATAAATTTGCTCACTTTTTATATATTAAAAATTCCTTGTAGATATAGCAAACATGTACTTATATGGATTTGAATCAGCACAATCAAAAACTTTATTTACAATTCTTGGATCATCGCAGGCATTAAAAGAAATATAAATAAGGTAATTTGTAGGAGTTGAGTTATCCTGCTGAGTATTTACTGTAAGGGTATTTATATCGATTGAATCTGAAGTAAGATAAGAAATAGATCCTGCGGATGGATTATCAGTACACTGATCTTTTAAGGTACCAGTCTTGGTGGAAGGATTATCCAATAATGCAATGAAGGCTAGTCTGCCATTTGTTGAGTCGACACCCAGCCTTACAAATTGGGTGGAACCATAAGTTCCTTGCTTTTTTATAATATATATACTTCTATTTGACGGTGGGATAGTACCGACAGAACAGGGTCTAATTGTCTCCGCATTTCTCATTTCATTTTTGATATTTGTAACGGCATTATTAATATCATTGAGGACATCATTTCTACGGTCAGTCAACATTGA
>CAZHCC010000151.1:0-2445 GCA_964530975.1 uncultured Candidatus Saccharibacteria bacterium | reverse complement strand
GAAATGTCTGATATTGAGATGGAATTTTATATATGCGGGGATGCCAGGTTGGAGCTTGGGGATAAACTCGAAGAGATTATAAATAGATATCCTGAATTCGAAGGTATACGCATGAGTGCAGGCATTTCTGAGTGGCCACTTGAAAGGATTTTAAGTGAGGATTTTGAAAATATATGGAAAGATTCAAATCCCTATCAAATTTATGAACTCTCAACTGCCCTACCCGTTCGGGAGGATATTTTGCTGATTGATAATGTTAAAACTAAATTGAGTTTTTATCCTGAAGAGATATTCCAAAAAATTCTAAAAGGCTTATGGATTACCGCAAATGACAGCGGACCGTATAATGCCGGCTGGAGCCATAAGCGAGAGCAAAACTTTGTTTCCAGTATATTTTTTTATCGATCAATGGAAGCGGTTTTAAGGCTTGCTTATCTTTTGAATAGAAAATATTATCCCCATACAAAATGGCTCGAAAAAGGCCTTGGTGACCTTCAAAATGACTTTGGTTTAAATAATCTGATAAAAAATACAGAAAATATGACTTTATCCGAAAAACTAAAAGTTCAAGAGATTTCTATAAATAAAATAGGTGAATTTATGATAAATGAGAAAATACTGGACAGGCAGTATATAGAAAGTCCCTGGGACTTGCTTGAAGATGATTATTATATTTTCAGTACTTTTTAACACAATACTTTTTTCCTATTTATGGTTGAATAAAATATCAGTATTACTTAATTCGGGCTAATATCGATAATATGTTCAGAATTAAAAGATAATTTTGTCCCTGGATGAATGTCATCTGTACAAAAGGGTTGATTATCTAAAAGCCCGGTAAACCACTCCCCTTCTCTTTCTATTATAGTAACCCACATCCTTTCTAAATTTATTTCTTCTTGACCTTTTTCATCGATTGTTTGAATTTCAAAGATTAATTTAACAATATTGCCTTTGTCTAGTTTTTGTATTTCATCTATTGGCGGTATAGAAAATGTATCAGGATTGGAGTTGTGAGCATCTAATCCACTCCGAAGTATAAAACCATCTTTTTCAAATACAGGTAATTTCTTCTCCATTTCTTATCTGATATTATCAAATCTTCCCCCTAAATCAACCCCTTAACCCTCATATATTAAATTACTTCATACATCCCAATGAATATTTTTTTTAAATTATATCACTATTGATTTGAGTTTTTCTGGCTATAGTTGATTTAATGCTACTCATCAGTGAAAGTAATTGAGAAAAAATGGATATAAAATTATGATCTGTGATATAATTTGTGGCGATATGATAAATATTCACAATTTACGAGTAGATTATGAAACTACTGAGTTGGGAGAAATTAAATCTATAAGTGTTAATGATCAAGATGGTTCGAGAATAACAACAACACTAATTGGGGGCACGAAAGAGCAGGTGAGTTTGGTCAGACCTGGTAGTGAAGGACTTTTTGTAGTCCCAATGCATCATGATGTCTTAAATCAAGTCATAGTTTCACCTTATATTCCATTTGAAGAATTGAGAAGAGATCAAGAACGATTTTCGAGTGAAACAAAAGGACAATATAAGCAATTATATCGTGATATAGATGGATTCGCACCTTATAATAGTTTGTCGCTTAAATTACAAGAAGATCCAAAGAATAAATCAAATGAAGCGCAAATTCAGCGTGCAAATGGTAGATCTCATGACGATATATCTCTATGTGCAGGTATTTCATTAATTGCAAATGGAGGCCTTTCGGTTTATATTTTAAGTAATGATGATTATCAATCTTTAGAAGCAGGATTTGAATTATTTGCATTGCCATATGATTCGGTAAGTAGAGCTTGGTTATCTCGCAAGCTAATACCTCGAAAGTCAGTGATGCTAATTTTTCAAGCAGCAACACTTAAAAATGGTATTGTAGTGGCAACTAGGCTGCAGCATTAATGAATATTGATTTATCAAAACTAAATTACAGCTTTAAAAATAAACCCTTACTGGTTGGAGGCAAGGCTAAAGAATATTATGAAATCAGAAAATCCGGAGAGGATATCGACTTAATAGTTTCCAGCGTAGATTATGAGGCTCTTGTAAAACTATATCCTGATAATCGTAAAGATGTATGGGGAGATTTTGGGGTTGCAGTTTACGAATTCGAAATCTGGAAAACAATTTGTCAATTTGACTATGATTATCTTTCTGAATCATCTATAGAAATGGAAGACTATAGAATCATTTCTCTGGAAAAGCTATTATTTCTTACTGCACTCGCAATAAAGACACAAAAATATCTCGATGATTTATATTTAATAGTAGATAAGGTTTTAAAGTTAAAGTATAAAGATTTTGATGATAGTAAGTATAAATCAGAGCCAAAAATTGAATAACTGCCGTATTCTAAAGTTTTAAACTCTTACTTATTAATTCAATACCCAGCTTTGTAACAAAAAATTT
>CAZHCC010000150.1:0-2448 GCA_964530975.1 uncultured Candidatus Saccharibacteria bacterium | reverse complement strand
TTACCTTTTGATGGAAATACAAACCTTGATCTCCAACTGCATTATTATACCATTTAGCAACTTTCTGCCACGAAGTATCCTGTTTTCTTTTTATAAATTCTCTTTTTCTCAAAGTTATTATGTGATATAAATATTGAATTACGAGTTGAAAGTTAAAAGTAGAAAGTTATGTAAAATTCACTTTCAACTTTTAACTTTTAACTTTTAACTTTTAATTCCTCAATCATCCCCTTCACCAACTCTCTTTCATCAGTAACAATAAAAACCTCCTGCACTGCTCTATCACTTTTTGCAATATATTTAAGTCCACTATCTGTTACTGTTGTAAACAAAAGTTGTATTTGGCTTTTCTGACCTTTGACTGGCTTAATGCGGCCCGGAATAATAGTTTGAATCTCACTGATTTGCTGGATTCTCTGAAGAAGAGCAAAAAGCCCGTCAATCATGGAATGTTCTCTTTTGATCTTTTTTGAACGCAGGCGCATTAAAATTTATAAGTTTGAATAAATTAATAACTTCTTTCTCAATCTCATCATATTTTACACTTTTTATTAATTCTTTCAGATCTGTCTTTATAGAAATTCCGATATGCATTTTTTGACCGGCAATATTATTTAGTATTGATTTCCTGACAGTCTCACGTATTAAACGCTTAGAATATACTCTATGACTGGCTTTTAGAATATCCTTTTTAGCTACAAAAAAACCAACTTTTAGGGATTCAGCATTTACAAAAAGGATTTGAAAATTTTTGGAATTTTTACGAATACCAAATCGATATAATCTTTGAATTGCTTTGCGTAATTTTAATGAATATACTCTTGGCACTTTAGGGAAGTATAGTTAAAAGTTAATAATTAATAGTTAAAAGTAGAAAGTTATAGATTGTTCACTTTCAACTCTTAACTTTTCACTCTTAACTATTATCTAAGTGTATCTTTAGGTTTTTTCATCATTTTTCTCATTTTGTCAGAAACTGTAAGATTAGATCTACCCTGAGCCCTTCTTCTCTTAATAATATTTCTGCCATCTTGAGTTTTCATTAATGTCAAAAATCCATGTTTTCGCATTCTTTTGAGTTTTTTGGGTTGCCAAGTTCTTTTCATGATTCTATATTAAATTTAATATTTAACGATAATACTACATTTCTTATATGAAAGTCCACTACCAAGAAGCAAGAAATCATGCTTTAAGCATCTTGCCGGACTCAATAATACCAAGTATATTGAAATTAACTGCAATTTTTTCGATACATTGCAGGTCCAATAAACCATAAAAACCAATTTCAACATAATATTCCAAGCAAACGTCCTCCTTAATCGACTCATTTTTGTAGATTTGAAACAATGAGAAATCCTTTTTATCCAAAGAGTCCACAATATCATGCTGAGTCACTTCACTTTTGGCTTTAATAATCAGTATTATCTTGTCAGATTCATCAGAGGGCAAGTCATAAAACGCCCTGCCAATAATAAAATACCGAATTGACTGTTTGTCAGTGATTAACTTTGGCTTATATGATTGTTTAATCTTATTTTCAGATAGGAATTTTCTTGTGGCTAAGAAGGAAGCCTTATTATTTTTCTCCTCTAAAGTAGTAGTAAGATCGGCAGTAATTGTAATAGGGTATTTATACTCCTGATGATATAATTTTGAGCATAGTAAATGAATATTGCTTTCTGTGTATACAAAACCCGCATCAATGGAAACCTCATTTTTGCATAGAATAATTTCCGGAGTAAGATATATTTCACCAAAAATCTTATATTTTCTCTTGAAAAATTTATTTAGAAAATACTGATTAATTCCATTTACTGAATCATTTATAGGGATAATACCAAAAGTTGTAGGGTCAAGGTCTATTCTATTAAATAATTCCTGATAGGTGCTGAATTCAAAAAATTCATCCGTATTTGTAAAGAAAGTGCTGGTAGCAAGCTCATCCAAATAAATTCCATTTTCACTAGAGAAGGCAACTTTCATGGGTACATCACTAATAAAGGAGTAATACTTTATTACATGGATTATATATTGCAAGCATTATAATGTATAAAATTTTCATATAAAACTACAAATGATTATTCAGCTTTAATTTTTTTGGCTTTTTGTAATTCTTTGACCTCAGGGTAATTTGGATGAGACCAGAAGAAGCCAAATTTACCTTTGCGAAGTACCATTACTTTGCCATCTTTGGCTTTTGGAGCTTTACCATATGTAGATTCAAGATATTCATCTGTAAATTCCATTGGACGTGCATCTTTAACTTTAGGATAATCTGGATGAGCCCAAAATTGGCCATATCTACCTTTTTTCAATAGAAATTCCCTACTATCTTCGGTTTTAGGAGCAGGCTTATAATTCTTCAGGAATTCGGTCATGTCTTCACTTTCTCCCATAGCTTCATTGCTCTCAATAGACTTCATACCCTTACACTCAGGGAACTTTGAA
>CAZHCC010000149.1:0-2513 GCA_964530975.1 uncultured Candidatus Saccharibacteria bacterium | reverse complement strand
TAGAGATGGACAATGATGTTATACAGATTTCTAAGCTGAATGATTTCATTTTTTGTCCGGTATCCATGTACTTACACTCAATATATGACAGCTTTGAAAAGAGTACCTTTAATGGGATTTCTCAAAAGAGAGGCGAGCTCAAACATAACGTCATTGATCAAAAAGAATACTCTAGTTCTAAATTTATTAGTCAAGGAATCGCTCTCTACTCGGAGAAATATAGACTTTCGGGCAAATTGGATATTTATGATGCCAAGAGCAAGCATTTAATTGAGAGAAAATATAAAGTCCATAAATTATTTAAAGGTTTTTATTACCAAGTTTATGCTGAATATTTCTGTCTGATAGAAATGGGCTATCAAGTGGACAAGATTTCGATTCACTCACTATCAGATAATAAACGGTACAATATAGAAATTCCTCAGAAAAATGACATAAATGAATTTGAATTACTTATCAAAAATATAAGAGAATTCAGTATTGAAAAAGTAAACAAAATAGATTTTGAAATAAGCCCGAACAAGTGCAAGAACTGCGTTTATCATGAACTGTGTATATATTCCCAATGTTAACCCTACCCGATTTTAAAGAGAAAAAAATAATATTTATTTCCCATAATGGCGAAGATCCAAATGAATTGAAATTCACCAATTCCAATCTCAGGCTATATAAAAATAAGAAATTTATTAATCAGATCACATATCACCTTATATTCTGTATTTTTATCGTTGGAAATACTACTATTACAAGCAAAGTCATACAGGAAGCAAGTAAAAGAGGTATTTCAATATTCTTTCTAGATGATTCACTCAAGACTTATGCAGAAATGATTGCAGGCGCAGAAGGAAATACCAGTTTGCGGAAAAAACAATACACTTTATCAGAGAAAGATGAGTTTGCAATTGCGAAAATACTTGTATGTAACAAAATCAAATCACAGAGTACAGTAATTAAGCAATATGGTACTGGAAAATTACTGAATCGCAAAAAGGCATATCTTAATTCTATAGATTCCATTGATAAATTTGATGACCTATTGGGAATCGAGGGCAATTTTGCGAAAGAATACTTCTCTGACATTTTTAAGGAGATGGACTGGAATCGTCGAGCTCCCAGATCTAGACAGGATATTGAAAACTTCTTACTGGATATCGGTTATACTTTTTTATTAAACTACACGGACTCATTACTGCGGCTTTTCGGATTCGATACTTACAAAGGCATTTATCATAAACTTTTTTTCCAAAGAAAGTCCCTTACCTGTGATGTTATGGAGCCATTAAGACCATTAATTGACAAGCAGTTGATCAAGTCTTATAACCTGGGTCAAATCGACAGTAAAGATTTTAAATTTAGGAATGGTGAATTTGAATTTAAAGATTATGAGGCTAGAAAAAAGTATACAAATATTTTGCTACAAACATTAATGGATAATAGGAACGAAATATATACTTATATTCTAGGTTTTTACAGATTTTTTATGAATAGCGATAAATATCCATATAAAGAATTTAAAATAAAATGATAATTATTTCGTATGATTTTTCATCAAATAAAACACGAACAAAATTCTCCAAGTTCATCAAGAAATTTGGTAATAAGATACAATTCTCGGTATATCAGATAAAGAATAGCAAAAGACTGCTGGATATGATCTTAACCGAGATAGATCATACTTATAAACCGATTTTTGAAAACTCAGATAGTATACTCATATTTCAATTATGTGAGGTGTGTGAAAAAAAGATTATCCGATATGGCAGTGCTAGCCATGAGGATAAAGATGTAGTATATTTCGATTAGTCGATCTTTATAATTAAATATTTTTAGGTAGAAGTTCCTTGTTAATTTTAAAACAACAAAACCGACGTCTTTATTTTTTCCAGATTTTAGTAAAAATCGTAGAAAAGGCGTCTTATAAAGAAAAACCCAATTTGATTAATTTAAATATTAATTCTCAGATTCCGTTAGTGATGCCAATCATATGGTGATCTAACGGGATTTGAAGGGTTTTAAATTACCAATATATTTCTACTTTTGTAGATCTGTTGCGTATAAAGTGTCTGAGATAGTTTTAAATTACCAATATATTTCTACTTTTGTAGATATGTCGCCAATTTCTAAAGAGGATAGTTTTAAATTACCAATATATTTCTACTTTTGTAGATTCCAGGTACAAATTCCAGCGAAACATGTGTTTTAAATTACCAATATATTTCTACTTTTGTAGATAAAGTAACAGCACCCATATTATTAATTGAGTTTTAAATTACCAATATATTTCTACTTTTGTAGATCATTAAGCATTGTGAAATCATCAATTGATGTTTTAAATTACCAATATATTTCTACTTTTGTAGATAGGATATTAACTCTTATTGCAGTTTTGTTTTAAATTACCAATATATTTCTACTTTTGTAGATAAATAATAATAACATTTTCAGCGGTGAACGTTTTAAATTACCAATATATTTCTACTTTTGTAGATATCCCCTATTATTCACAGCGCCCG
>CAZHCC010000148.1:0-2515 GCA_964530975.1 uncultured Candidatus Saccharibacteria bacterium | reverse complement strand
AGAAAGGTTAAGGAGAGCGGATAAAAGTGCAAAAGTCCATCACTTATGGCTAAAGGCAATTCAAATGCAATGCGCTCATTTTTATTACTTGGGCAAGGACAGGGTTAAAGTATATGTTTAATTTTTTTAAGTCAAAAAATGATGTTTCCTTATATAAGAAACAATTGATAACTCTTGAGAAAATTTCCAGTATATTATTATCAGACTCATCTCTTGAAGATTTTTTAAATGAGATTTGTAAACAAATCCCAAAGGTAATGGATGTCTCTATTGTTGCAATTTTACTCTGGGACGAAAAAAGTCAGCAGCTAAGGCTTACAAAAATATCTATGCCCAAGATTGTAGAGCAATTTGTAGAAACTGTAACAGGGAAAAGAATTAATCAGATAATTTATCCTACAGATAATTCCAATAGCCCATTCACCAAAGCAATTGCCGAAAAGAAACTCCAATATGAACTTGATGTCACCAGCCTTCTATATCCGCTAATGACTTCCGCCAAAGCCAATATGCTTATGGGACTGGTTGCAAATCACTTCCGAGGTGCGGTTGTAATGCCCCTTATTGTAAAAGGCGAAGTGCTAGGAATCCTAACACTGGGGTGGAGAAGTGAAACTTTAAGTGCTGAGGATATCGGGATAATCACTACATTTGCCAATCAAGCAAGCATTGGTGTCTATAATACCAGACTTTATAGAGAAAATCAGACTCAACTAATCGAAGTAGCGCAAAGAAATAATAAACTTCAGGCTATTAATATATTTACAAATAAGATTATCTCCAATTTAAATCCTGAAGAATTGATACAAGAGGCTTTAGACGAGATTCCTGGTTTATTTGGTTATCTAGGTGCTATTTATACAGAGTATGTGGCAAAGATTGGCTCACTAAGGATAAAAGCATATTCCAGAAATGATATTTCAGAAAATGGCTTTAAGATACTAGGGCTTAATCCAGGTGAGGTTAAATTTGATGTAAACAGTATAAAGGGGGCTGATAATATAAATGTAAAAGTAATTAGGTCTGGGAAATCCGCATTCAGTGAAAAATTTCATGATCTTGCAATTGGTATTGTTCCTGAATTCCTTTCACAACAGCTGCAGAAATCTCTTAAAATTAGCTCAATTGCAGCAGTTCCGATTATTTTTAAAGGTGAAATTGTAGGTGTTGTGGATTTTATCTTTAAAGATTTATCAATTGATGAAGTAAGAAAAAATGAAATAGAAACTTTGCTTATCATTACAAATCAATTAAGCACTGCACTGGAGAATGCTTCACTTTATGCACAAGTAGATACAGCACTAAGTCAACTTAAAATTTACAATGAACAATTGCAGGAAAAGTATCAATTTGAAAAAGATATGATGGGGATAATGGGGCATGAATTGCGTACCCCTATGACCGTAGCACGAGGTATGTCGGAACTTTTAATATCGAAGACCCGGGACAAAAATCTTATAGAGATAAATTACTTCCAGGATAAATTAGCTACAATACATACCTCAATAATCAAAGAGTCTGATTTAATCCAGACAATGTTATCCACGTCGCATATTGATAATAATAAAGTAAATTTGCAACTTTCAAAATTCAGCATTATTGATCTTGTTGATTATGCCGTAATGGCATTCCGGGTAGAAGCAGAGAATAAAGGTTTGAAGTTTATCTACCAAAAGCCATCAGTTAAAGAGATTCAAATAAACTCTGATCAGTCCCGTATTCATGAGGTAGTAAATAACTTAATTAGTAATGCCGTTAAATATACCCACGATGGTAGTATTGAGGTCAAAATTGAATATACTGCTGATTTCGTCATCTTTGAAGTCTCTGACACCGGGGTTGGAATACCAAAAGATCAAATAGAAAATCTTGGCAAGAAATTTTTCAGAATTCATGGAAGTAATGATGATATAAAGCAAAAAATCTATGCGAGCGGTACAGGACTTGGACTTTATGTCGTTAAAGGAATTTTGGAAGCTGCAAAAGGGAGACTTGAAATTGATTCTGAAATAGGTAAGGGATCTGTATTCCGTGCTTTTATTCCTATTGAAACTAAAGTGACAGGTAATTCCAGACAGAAAAACGAAATTAGTCATGATCTATTTCAGGAATTAGGATTAAATACTAAAAAATAATTTCACTTCCCAATTTGTAAGTTCTATTTGTATATATTTCATTTCAAAAAATTCTGGTATAATTAAAGCTTGGTCTTCGAAAATGCCTTTGCAAAGGCATTTTTTTTATGCTATGTTCGAAATTAACCATTATGGATATAAGAAATAAATATCTACAAAAGTATATAAATATTCTAAAAACGTATGCTAAAAATTCAAGACAGCAGTACAAAAAATGCCTATTGCTTCTATGTCTTCTACTGACAATGCAGTCAATTGAACCTGCGTGGTTTTTTCGTATTCCAAATCAGTCTTCAAATATCACGAGAGCATCAAATGAAATTACTCGGGATTTGATACCCACCATGGATATATTTATATCTCCATCGACTTCAAATGGA
>CAZHCC010000147.1:0-2519 GCA_964530975.1 uncultured Candidatus Saccharibacteria bacterium | reverse complement strand
ACGCACTTTATAGGCTTTTACGCTAAAAAATATTTCTATAAAGCCTTTCGGATTATGATTCAAATGAAAATATACAATGCTAAATGGGGTGAATTTTGCATATAATTTCTCCAAATATAAAGAAATGCTTTCTTTCTATTTCTTACCTTTATCATCACTGATTTAAACCAATATACTCAGAAAAGTTTTAAATCAGATTTACCAGTGACTTTGGGAATTTTTTATTCCGTTCTTAATTTTTCATCTGCAGGATTTGTAGTAACAAATTCTATTGTTCCAAATTGACAAATATCTAAACTTATAACCCCCTCCAAATGATCATATTCATGTTGTAAAAGTCTCGCAAGAAATCCATCAAATTCTTTGACCCGAGCATTACCTGTTTCATCTGTCCATATTAATTTGATTTTCTCTGATCTTTTTACATCTCCCCAGAGCAATCCCGAACTAATACATAATTCACGATATAAATTTTTATTCTCTGATTTTTCAACTATTTTTGGATTAATATAAGTTTGAAAAATATTATCTGTATAAGTTACAAATACCCTTTTATTTACCCCAATCTGATTTGCAGCAATACCGCGCCCAAGTCCTGTTGCGTTTCTATAATTTAACAAAGTCTCTTTTAATTTTTCCGCAATTTCTAATGCTTCACTTAAGTCAACTTCAATAGATTTTTTTCTTAATGTTTCATTACCGACATAGATAAGGTCGGGACATTCTTCAATTGCCTGCTTAAAAATATCGACCTTATTTTGAATTATTTTATTTTGCATTGAATTATCTTTATCTTGTAAGTAATTTTATTGATAATCCCTTTATTATACAAATAAGATTAGTTTTCAATTTTGATATACTGAAATATGAAAGCAGGAATTGATTATATTGGAGTTATTACTCCATTTTTTTGTCATGATGGTAAAGGCAATTTTCTTTTCTATAAGAGAGGAAATGCAAGTAATGATGAAATTGGCAAATGGGATTGTAGCGGTGGGACTTTAAAATTTGGAGAACAGCCGGAGGAAGGGATGAAACGGAAATTAAAACTGCAATACTGCTGTAATCCAATTGGTTTTAAACAATTACCTGCTCTTTCCATCATAATGCCGATAGATGGAGTTTTAAGTCATTTCCTGGCTATACCATTTCTTGTAAAAGTTAATCCGTCCGAGGTAAGGATCGGTGATCCTGAAAAAATGCAGGAGATTGGCTGGTTTACACTAGGCAAATTACCGGAGCCTTTGCATCCTGGAGCACAATTTGTGATTGATAATAATATTGAAAGTTTCAGGAACTTTAGGTATTAGAAATAAATTTACCGTTTCACAACCATGATATTTCTACTTTTAGTTCAGTAAAAAATGAGATTATATTATGATTGCATATGGCAGTATTCCAAAGAAAAATCAGGAGTACAAGTGCATTCTACTATTTATGGTATGGTGAAAATCGTCACTGGAATGAAGGCTTCATAGATATTCCAAAGCTTGGGCTTTATTCATCTGATGACCAAAAGATAGTCCAAAATCATATAAATTCCGCAAAAAAACTAGGGATAAATAATTTTATAGTCAGCTGGTGGGGAATAGGAAGTTATGAAGACCAAAATCTTAAAACTGTTTTAAAACCCATTTGCGAAGAGGCAAATTTTGATTTTTGCATCCTTTATGAAACTCCTGCACTGCATAAAGCTGAAAACAATATTATTTCACTTGAGAAATACAAATCAAAACTTTTTAAAGATTTTGAATATTTCTGTGATCACTACTTCTCCTCAAAATCTTATTTTAGACTGAATAATAAGCCTGTGGTATTTTTATATCTTTCTCGGATAATTCCTGATATAGAATTAAATATATTAAAAGAAATAAGAAGATTCTGCAAAAATAAAGGCTTTGATATTTATATAATTGGTGATGAAGTTTATTGGAATAATCCAAAGGAAATAAAAATCGAAAGATTAAAAAACTTTGATGCTCTTTCACTTTATAATCCTCATATTTCTAGTGAGAAAGTTTTAAAAGATTACTGGAGAAATATAATCTATCTTTATGATGCCTGGAATATTTTCTGCAATGAGAATAATTTAGTCTTCATTCCATCTGTAATTCCAGGATTTAACGATACAAAAACAAGACCGGAAGCGAAACATCCAATTATTAAAAGAAATAAGAAGAAATTCTTTGAACAAATTAAGAAATTAGAAAAGCAAAACTTTGGAAATATTTTTATCTGTTCTTGGAATGAATGGCATGAGAATACACAGATTGAGGATTTTTAATACGCTTTTGGTGGTATTCTTTTTTCCCTAAATAATTCAATTCTAAAGTATATACAAAATCATAAATCTTCTGTATTTCTGTTTTGATAAATTCAATATCTTCACCTTTTCCCAGCAATTCCCCAAGCACAAATTCAATAGCTTTTGAATAGTCATTTTTAAATTTTTGATTTATATCTTTCCAGTAAATTCCTTTTAAAATTTCTAAAAGCTTTTCATTATATTCTACTTTTCC
>CAZHCC010000146.1:0-2522 GCA_964530975.1 uncultured Candidatus Saccharibacteria bacterium | reverse complement strand
CAAGAAGAATTATATCCATAAAGAGGTCTTTGAAGCGAATTTTAACATGTTTGGCATGATTTATAGTATTTTTGAGTTTAAAGCAGGTCTTTATAGTTAAATGTATTGTAACTTTGAGAGTATGAACATTGGAGCAGCAGGTACCAAACGCTGACTAGGTCTTTTTTTCGTACAAAGTTTTATTCTAACATAATTTTTTCTGTAAGTAAGCTATACATAACTTAAATATTTAATATACTTTTAATATAAATTAAGAAAATTATGAAAATGAATAATACATATTATTTAGATTTAATAATTTCCTAAGATTCTTAATCTATCAATAAAAATGGCAAAAGAACCAAAAAAAACAGAAGAAGCAGTAATAGCAGTCGATAATTCCAAGAAACTGGCACTTGCCGCTGCAATGGCTCAAATCGAAAAGCAATTCGGCAAAGGCTCTATTATGAAAATGAGTGATAGACCACATGAAAAAATGGAGTCAATTCCAACCGGTGCATTATCCCTGGATATAGCACTTGGTATCGGAGGAGTTCCCAAAGGGAGAATTATTGAGATTTATGGACCAGAATCCTCAGGCAAGACAACCCTAGCTTTACACATAGTAGCGGAATCCCAAAAACAGGGTGGTACTGCAGCATATATAGATGCCGAGCATGCGCTAGATCCCTCATATGCCAAATCTATCGGCGTTGATGTAGAAAATATGTTTATATCTCAACCTGACTATGGAGAACAGGCTTTAGAAATAGTTGAGACTCTCGTTCGTTCCGGAGCTGTAGATATAATAGTCATCGATTCTGTTGCTGCATTGACCCCGAAGTCAGAAATCGAAGGCGAAATGGGAGATGCACAAATGGGTGTGCAGGCAAGACTAATGTCACAAGCTTTACGTAAACTCACAGCTATAGCCAATAAAGCGCATACAACTATTATTTTCCTGAACCAGATCCGAATGAAAATTGGCGTTATGTTCGGTAATCCAGAAACAACTACAGGAGGTAATGCTCTCAAGTTTTATGCATCAATCAGAATGGAAATTCGCAAAGGAGAGAAACTTACCGATAAGGAAGGTAAGATCACAGGCAATGCTGTGAAGGTGAAGATTGTCAAAAACAAAGTTGCACCACCTTTTAGAGAAACAGAATTCGATATTATTTATCCTATTGGTATTGATAAATATTCTTCTTTAATATCAGCCGCGGTTGAATATGGAGTCATTCAGAAATCAGCAGGATGGTATAAATATGGAGAAATGCAATTAGGTAATGGTAAAGATGCTGTAAAAGAGACATTAAGATCGGATAATAAACTTTCAAAAGAGATTGTTGATAAAACAAAAGCCTCATTTGAAGAAAAAACAGCAATATAACTCAAAAATTCTCGAAGTCTCTATAGGACTTCGAGAATTTATCTTTACAGATCCTGTTTATAGTTTTATTATTCCAATGTTTATGGATAAAAAGAAATTATTATATAAACTAGGCTACTCCTTTCTATCAATATTCTCAATAATTTTCATTGGGGTTATTGCAGTATTTATTGATACTATAAGTAGATAGTTATCCAATCACTGTACCCACAAAATCCTCTAGCCCTAAGGTACTTCGAGTCAAAAAATTCTCGAGATTACATAAATATACCTTAACTCCATTTTGCATTGCTAAATTTGAAGCAATTGGATCAAAAGGGTAATTTCCGCCTGGTATAAATTCTTTTCCTATTAAGCTTAAATACATTTCCCAGTCGAGTTTTTCAATTTTTTGAGCATTTGGAAATTTCTTGGGATCCTGATCATAGACATAATCAATATTTGTAATTCTAATTATATTTTTTGAATTAAAATTCATAGCCATTACGACAGCATTAAAATCGGAAGAATGACCGGTACCTGACGCACCACCAATAATATACTTATACCCTTTATAAACATCTGGATTTGATTTCAAAAAAAAATCTTCAGTCACCAGTCCAGGGAAAGTGAGCTCATTTTCCAAATTAAGGATCAGGAATTCACCAAATAAATTATCGGCTAGGTAACCTACTTTGCCTAGTCTTTCCTTATCTTCAACACCAAATTCCCTTAATGAATTCTGCAATAACCTGCTAAATGGACCGCCGCCGTTAACTAATCCGACCCTCTCCTTTGATTGTTTTATTATATCAAGGATTTCCTTAAGTTGGGGATTGATTTCCAAAAGTGTATGTTGTATTACAGATCCACCAAGTTTAACAATTATCATATATTAATATAAATCTTAGTTTTTTATAATTCAAGAAAAGCATAAAAAATTGTGACTTTTTATTTGAATTGCTATATTTAGAGGTGAATTCTAGAAAGTTAAATATTGGAAAAAAACAAATGAAACGTGAGATTGAGATTTTTGGTGCTATTTTTATGCTTTTGGCCATTTTAGTTTTCAGTGTTTTTTTCGGATTAAACAGTAATCAATTTAATTTTGATTTGCGTAATCAGGCTGCCGGGAATACAGTGTTTTTAAATAGTGGAGAAAATCTTCAGG
>CAZHCC010000145.1:0-2553 GCA_964530975.1 uncultured Candidatus Saccharibacteria bacterium | reverse complement strand
GAGGGACAAAGACGAGATTCTATACCGCTCTTACAGATATTAGACAAATGTTCTACAAATGCAGGCTCCAAACTTTTGAGATCATGGCTCCAAAGACCATTACTTGATATTATAGAAATAAACCGACGACTGGACATAATCCAAAACTTTAGAGATATTGGGATTGATTCAATCAAAGTTTGCCAGGAACAGCTTAATGAAATCACTGATTTAGGACGCATATCAAGTCGTATAGGACTACAAAATGCTAATGCAAGAGATTTGCATTCATTAGTCCAAAATTTGGCTAGACTCTTCGATCTTATATCACAATTACGTCAAGAGATTTTGATAGATACACTTTCCAATTTACTTAATAAGATTGAAAAGAATATAAATTCGTCACAAAGTATTCTTACTTTGATAAATTCAATGATTATTGAGGAACCTCCTTTTTCCATAAGAGAAGGAAATATGATAAGAAGAGGGTATTCCAAAGAACTCGATGAATTTTATGACTTGAAGAATGGGGGTAGAAACTGGATAAAAAATTTTGAACAGGAAGAAATCAAAAGTTCTGGGATTTCTACATTGAAGGTAAGATATAATAAGGTCTTTGGATATTATATTGAAATTTCAAAAGGTCAAAGTACAAAAGCTCCGGTAAATTATATTCGTAAACAAACTCTAGTAAATGCAGAAAGATATATAACCCCTGAACTTAAGGAATATGAAGTAAAGGTTTTAAGTGCTGAGGATAATATTAATAAATTAGAATTCAAGATTTTTTCAAGCCTCCTATTTCAGGTTAAAGAAATAATCCCTCAAATTCAAGATATTGCATCGTGTACAGCCGAACTTGATGTGCTACTTAATCTTGCATATATTTCCCTATATAATAAATGGAATAGACCAGAATTAAGTGATGATTCTGAAGTTATTATTGAAGGTGGAAGACATCCAGTTGTAGAGGAATTAATGCTTAAAGAAGGCAAGCCATTTATTAAGAATAATTATAATTCCAGTATAAATTGCACTCTCCAAATCATTACTGGACCAAATATGGGAGGTAAATCGACTTTTTTACGTCAAAACGCACTAATCATTATTCTTTCGCAAGTAGGCTCCTATGTACCAGCAGATTTAGCTCGAATAGGCATAGTGGACAAGATTTATACCAGAGTAGGTGCATCAGATAATTTAAGTGCCGGTGAGAGTACATTTATGGTGGAAATGCTGGAAGCTGCAAATATTTTGAAAAATGCGACAAGTCGAAGTTTTGTTTTACTAGATGAAATCGGTAGAGGCACAAGTACATTTGATGGAATGAGTCTGGCATGGGCAATATGTGAATATATAGCTAATTTAAACTGCAAAACGTTATTTGCTACCCATTATCATGAGCTAACCGAGCTTTCAAATAAATTTCCTAATATACGTAATCTTGCTGTAAAAGTTATTGAGTATCAGAGTGAAATTGTTTTTATGCATCAGATCATACAAGGTAAAGCAGATAGGAGTTATGGCATTCATGTTGCCAAATTAGCAGGTTTACCACAAAAAGTTATTATAAATGCTCAAAAAGTTTTAAAGTTGCTTGAAAAAGAAAAAAATAAGCTTCAGCCGAAACCACAGGATTTATTTACTATTGATGAGATTGAGCCGACTACTATAGTCCATAATTCGGAATTGGTTCATAGACTAAAACAGATTGATATAAACAAACTTTCTCCAATGGAGGCGTTACAAATCCTTGCTGAATTAAAAGGACTTATTTAAACTTTATCCCAAAAATGGCAGATACTGTTTTAACTCTGCTAAAAATTATGCTATAAATAAATATAGATCTTGAAATGGAATTAACAAAACGACAAAAAGACATTCTTTACGCGATTATCACAGAATTTATAGAAACAGCTTTCCCGGTCGGCTCAAATCTCATTAGTGATAAATATGAGATTGATGCAAGTCCTGCCACAATTCGATATGAAATGGTAAAGCTCGCAGGAGAAGGTTATATTTCCAAATCACATTCCTCATCTGGAAGAGTTCCTACACTTCTGGGATATAGACTCTATTTGCAGGATTTAATGAATGAGGAGGTTGTCAGTTATCTTACTGAAATCCAAATTACTAGGGAACTCTCCAACCTTCGTTACAATAGAGATCGTTTGATTAGAGGACTCACATCATTAGTGGCTGATTCAACAAAGTATGCCTCTGCTGTCATAACCGAAAATGGTATTTACTACTCTGGTCTATATTATTTACTTGACTATCCAGAATTCGAAGATAGAAATGCATTTAAGAATATACTTTTAGCTTTTGATGATATAAGTACACTAAATGGTGTTTTTACCCGTGAATATACAGATGGAAGAGTAAAAGTAATAATAGGTGATGAACTTGATGAAAAAATACTTCAGGATACTTCAATTGTCTTTACAGAATTAAGCTTACTTGCTGGTGAGAGAGCTGTTCTTGCAGTTGTCGGACCAAAACGAATGAGATTCTCTCAAGTATTACCCTTACTTAGACTTTCAAGGGAAATTGTCCATAAACTTATTCTTGGCT
>CAZHCC010000144.1:0-2570 GCA_964530975.1 uncultured Candidatus Saccharibacteria bacterium | reverse complement strand
AAGGAAACAAGTCTTATACTTCCATTCTCCATAAATCTAATTTGTTTGATTAATGTCATTTGATCATTTACACAAACTACAAGGTCGCCATCTTTGGCATAATTGCTTATCTTGGCAATAACGAGATCTCCCGGATAAATACGTGGTTTCATGGAATCTCCTACCGCCCGTACAATAAAAGTCTCGGAAGGATCTGTATTGAGTAAATCTACGCTAATAGGGATCGTTACTATTGGGTCGCCTTCTAGTACAGATCCACTTGGACCACATGCTGCCTGTCCATATACATTAATATAGGCAATCCTGGAATCTACAACGGTATAGTCCTTGGGATTGGAGGGATTACGGCGCAAATAGCCTTTCTTTTCTAGTTGCTTAATATGGTGTTGTACAACACTAACTGATGATAAGTTTAGTGTGTCCTGCAAATCTCTCTGACTCAGGGGAGTATCTTTGTTCTCCTCCAGAATAGTGAGAAGTCTTTGCTGGGTTGGGTGCAGTCTTTGTCTATCCATGTTTACAAGATAACATATTCTTTTATTTTGTACTAGTGTTTGACCTAGACTATCCACCAGAGTCTATCTATACAGCTTCACTTCAAAGAATATCATTTCCAACGAACCTTTGAGCCAATAGCCCCTTCACACTATAAGACTTATATATGGAACAGGTGCCCATGGATACAAATGAGTCACCTAGTTTCGCCTCTAGAATTTCCAATGCTGTCTTCAAACTGTTTCAACCTCAAAGTCCCAGTCCCCTAAGTGCTAATGGCGCGACGAGCCTCTCAAGAAGGGGTTTTCTTGGACTTTTACCTAAAATAGGTACCGTTTTAGTTGCCGCCCCATTTATACAAGCCTGTAGTCAAAAAATTGATAATTTTGATCGTTTAGTAGTTAAACCTGGCACAGAAGAGGCCAATGCGTCAGTGCAAGGGGTCGTAGATATTGCAAAAAACTTTTATAAGGCATTAGGTGGTATTAGCGTTGATACCGATGAAGCACTGACTGCAGCAGATAATTGGAGGCGAAGATTTCAAAATACTATTAGAGCCCGGATTGATGCACTACCGGTTGCTACACCAAAAATAACAATATCGGGATCAGGCATTGCAGATATTCCTACAGTCACACCCATACCAAATACAGCACCAATCCCCGAAGAGCCGACACCTTCCATACTAGCCCCAATAAATGTTCAACCGCCACAAGCTGTTCCAGCCCCTGCAGCTGCACCTATAATCCCGCCGCCATCTGCAAATCCTTCATTTGCCCAGGAGATAGCAAAGATCTATGAACAGGGTAAAAGTAATGAGGCTATGTCTGATGAAGTTAGATCAGCAATTCATGTTGATGATGTCACGACTGTTTTTCAAAACTCTGATGCGGTTAGAGATGGACATAGAATAGATCGTGATGGTTATCCTCCATGGCAGCCTGTTCAATGTGTTGATACTCAAATTATCTTTTCTGAAGATTATCTAGGTGTTTTAAAACAGACTTTACCCGGAGACCTTCCACACCCGGCATTTGATGCATTGGTGAATAATGTAAACACAGGTCGTAATAATCCACCATCAATTATGAATATTACTGGAAATGCAAAAGTTGGTGATGACAAATATTCTTACTATTTGAAGTTAATAAAGTCAGATCAGCCTAAAGCTCTTAATCGTGGAGATATTATTATTTTCAAGATTAGTGATTACTTCAAATGGAGTCATATTGCAATTTATATTGGTGAAGATGATAATGGAAATTTACTTGTAATTGATCAGAATAGTGATGGAGCAGGTGCTGGACTTAAGATAATGAAATATCCACCTACCAACTTTTATGGGGGAATTCGGGTCGTTTATGAATTTTCAAATGTACGTAAATAAAATTGACGGATTAAATGAAGTAATATCAGCCATCATATACTAAATACTCTCAACCTCCGGGGCATTTTGGGGGATATATTTTATATCTGTTTGAATACGCATAGGAATATAAGACTCCTCCTCCACCAATGCAGCTGTAACCCATCTTCTTCCGCAGCATGGGCATAATATGTTAAAGTACAGATTACGGCCCTGGGCTGTAGACAGGTCAGGCAAATCAACAGTCCAGGAATATTCTTTAGAGCAGGTTAATTCCATTGCCTCTACTACAGTATGCACCATTCTCCATTTGCCCCATCTCTTTTCCCCAGATTCATTATAGTATGGGACATAAAAAATTTTGGAATCGAACAATTTGCAGGATTATAGTTCTGCTATCGGGAAAGTCAATTTATATCCGGGATTTAATCCTTAAATAAACAGTACGGCTCATGAACTCATTGCAAAATAATATGAGAAATGAAAGAAATTAGTCCTTTAGAACCCAATAAAAAATCATAAATACATTAGTTATTTAGCCATAATAAACTCAAGTTACAAATTGTGTATTCTATTTTTACCAATTAAAACTTGCGGGATACTTTTTTGCCAGAAAGAGGGTTTTATTGGTTTATTCGTTTTTGGTGCAATAGGGTACCTAAAGAGACTATTCGCTATTTTCCTTACTATACTTGGGGAAGGGGGTTGC
>CAZHCC010000143.1:0-2574 GCA_964530975.1 uncultured Candidatus Saccharibacteria bacterium | reverse complement strand
CTCAGCTTTAAATTTCTCTTTTACTTCTCCAACATACTCTGCTAATTTGCTATTTCTGGCAGCTTTTTCAGTAAGGTAAATTGCTTCCTCAAGTTTGTCTGAATAATTCTCAATAATATACTTCAATAAACTCTCCAGATTTGCTGTTCGCTTCGAATCAATTATAAAGTCATATGGCTTCTTGCTATACTTTTTTATAAATCTATTCTGCTCTTCAATAAGAAACTTATTATGCTCAACAGCCTTATAAATAGCATCTTTAATTATTTCATCAGATAAATCATGAGCATCTGCCTCAACCGAGACAATGCCACCCTCAACTGATGAAACAAACATTTCCATCTGACTGTCCTCCATTGCCTTTAAAGTTGGATTCAAGACAATTTGATCTTCAATATATCCGACTTTGCTTACACCATAAGGTCCAAGATATGGCAAACCGGAGTAGCATAATGCGAAGCTTACACCAATTATTGATGCAAGTACCGGATCATTAATCTTGTCATAAGACATTACCTGAACAATGATCTGCACTTCATTTTTGAAGTTTGAATTAAATAATGATCTTATAGCATGATCAATCAATCTTCCGCTAAGAATCTCATGATCTGTAGGGCGACCCTCTCTCTTGATGTATGGTGAGGAGGAAATCATTCCGCTAGCATATAGCTTTTCGGAATAATCAACTGTTAATGGGAAAAAATCCAGATTTGGATCTGATTTACCAACCGCTACACTTATATATATTGATGTTTCACCATGCGTAATAAGTAAAGAAGATTGGGCATGAAACCCAATCTCATTAGCTTCTATTTTGAATGGGACTCCATCTAGTTCGAATTCATGTATTATTTTGTCTTGCATAAAAGTTTCTACTAGAGTCCAAAATAAGTTATTTAACTAATCCGGTCAATTCCAGAATCGTTTGATATCTTTTTTCGTCCTTTTTCTTTAAGTATTCCAAGAATCTTCTTCTTTTTCCTACCATTTGTAAAAGACCTCTTCGTGAGTGATTATCTTTTTTATGTTTTTTTAGATGCTCAGTTAGCTCTAAAATTCTTTTGGTTAGTAATGCGATCTGAACCTCAGGAGAGCCTGTATCTGTAGGAGAGACAGCTACTTTCTTCATAAGGTTGTCTCTGTCCATTTCTAAAAAATCTAGTTTTTTTGTCGTTTTTCCAGCCATTTTTATATTACTGTAATTGGATATTATCAGCTTTATAGCATCTAATCAATTAAAACTATAAAACATGGCTTTTACCAACTTTCTATATCTTATATCAATATTTATTCTTTACTCATTTTTCAATATCGTATATATTATAAAAATGGATAATTCACAAGCTCAAACCGATGTCCAGCCTTTAGCAGGAGCCAGCGCACAAGCAACCTTCTATGATCCGAATCAGGATATAGATTTATCTGCAATTGAAGATGAGATAATTGATACATCTAGAGGTGATAAAGTGGACTATGACAAAATTGCTTTCAATAGGGTGTATAGATTCAAATGTCTTAATTGTGGCTTTATGTATGAGGGAGGTAATTACCTTAATGCATGCCCAAGATGCGGTTCAAATAAATTAGACGACTCAGAGACCACGCAGACCTCTTAACTCTTCCAGATTAACTGCTACAATTCAAAAAAGTGAACCGAATTACAAATTTTATCTCAAAATCTGCTTCTGTATTATCACCTAGCACCGAAAGTCTAGGTATTATAGCCTTTGGAATCGGAATAATCCTACTCATAACCAAAATCACGGGTTTATTGAAGCTATTGGTATTAACTGGTGTATATGCCAATAACGAAAAACAATTAGATATTTTTCTAGCTGCAAATGTAATACCAGAATTTGTTTTTACAATTATTGTTATTGGCGGTGTAAATGCGGCCTTAATACCGATTTTGACTCAAACATCCATAAATGAATCAGAAGAGAGGCTAAAAAGGGTTTTTTCAACAATAGTGAACCTATTCTTCATTACTATGTTTATTCTTTGTTTAATTATATTTACTTTCGCTCCTCAAATTATTGCAGCGGCACAGTCAGTCAGACTGCCAAATACTGCAAATAGCTATTCCCCACAGGACTATCAGAATATAATAAATCTACTACGAATTTTAATTTTATCTCCAATAATTTTATGTATAAGCAGTATTTTTTCCAGTATTCTTCAAGTTAAAAAACATTTTTGGTCTACTGCATTTGCTCCATTATTTTATAATCTTGGAATTATTGGAGCTGCTTTGATGTTAAATAGTTATAATAAAGATTTAACAATTCTTGCCTATGGGGTTATTGCAGCCAGTTTTCTACATTTCCTGGTACAAATTCCTGCAATTATTCATGCCAAAGTATCATACGAATTAATCCTAGATCTAGCAGATAAGTATGTCGTACAGGCCATAAGAAACACAATCCCGAGAATTATCAGTTTGACTTCCGACTACGTCGGAAATATCTTTCAGGTATTAATTGCCACAAATCTTTTGCAGGGATCTCTGCTTGCTTTCAGGAATGCAATTTCTTTGAGAGATTTAGCAAGCTCAATTTTTGGTCTTGCAGTTGC
>CAZHCC010000142.1:0-2578 GCA_964530975.1 uncultured Candidatus Saccharibacteria bacterium | reverse complement strand
AATACTATCTTTATTTATCATGATTTATTTAATGAGAATAAAGAAGAAGTAGTTGATCTTAAGAATCGCTATAGACTAGGAACTGTAGGTGATGTGGAGGTCAAAGAAAAATTATTCCTTGCTATGAATAAATTACTTACTCCAATTCGTGAAAGAAGAATTGAAGCCGAGTCTAAAAAAGACGAACTTCTTGAAAATGCCCTGTCCGGAAGCCGAAAGGTTCGACTAATAGCCCAGGAACTTATTTCCAGAATGAAAGGGGCGATGGAGATCCAGTTCTAACCTCGAATTGAATTCAGTCTTTGCATTACCTGAAAAGTTATTCCAGCAAGTTTATGTATTTCTCTTTTGGACAAAGTTTCGTAATAACGCAGATCAAAATCGAGTTTTGGTGGTTTTCTGTCATATATAAAGACGAAGCCAAAAGGGTTTATCCAGGGTGAATCTATAATACCCTTAACCCTTTGCTTCCCAAATACTTCTTCTTCGGTTCCCCATGGGGAAATTAGCAAAAGGCCTTGTTCAGCTATTTTTAGCATATCTTCTGTTGCAAAGCCATGGAATACAGTAAAGAGGTCTTTGAGACCTAAGTCAGATAGCGTTAGAACGGAGTAGGTAGTACCTAATTCGTGTTTCACAGCATTTACAAATCCCTTCTCGCCTCTAACGAGTACGCTTTCAGTTATTCCTGACATTGTGAGATTGAAACAGAAACCATATTAAAAAGCAAGATTAATTTTTCTCAGTATCAATTCGCTCTATGGAGTCCTTGGGATTAACTCGATATACAACCCCATTATTATAGGGCAAAATGTATATGTTATCAAAGCGCTTAAATATTAAATAATTACCTAAATTTACTATTGTGCCTACCAAGGCAGTTACTACTGGTTGTATACGTCTAAATGGTAAACTTTTTTCTCTGTCAAAGTTATCTTCGAAACTAGTTATAGTTTCATTACTATACACTATAGTTTAAGATTTTGAAATACAAATCAAGCTTTTGGTAAAACTTTATATTTTTGCCATTCTGCCTTAAACTCATTTGAAATGTTTGAAGTTCTTGAAAAAAAAGGGAAAAGACGTTTAGGCAGATTAAGTACGATGCATGGAGATATTTACACTCCTGCATTTGGTCCTGATGCAACCAGAGGACTGATCAAGAACCTAGCTCCCCATGAAAGCTTTAATTTAACAGGAAATTTTAAACCGATTGAAGTAAAAAGGCTATTAGATCAGACTTTCTCACAGGGAAACAGCGAATGTGATGAATCAAAGATATTAACTGATGTATTGGAAAATGGAGAGCGTTTCTCTTCCCAGAACCTTGATCACGATAATATTGAAGTACTACTTGATAATAAATATCGTCGTTCTATACATGAAACCCAATTCATTCTTTCCAATACCTACCATTTGCGGTCTTATCCAGGTGATGAATTTATAAAAAATGCAGGAGGATTACATAAATTCATGCAATGGCCATTGCCGATCCTTACAGATAGTGGTGGTTTCCAGGTATTTTCTTTAATACATGGAGCGAAAAATCTTAAGGGTAAAGTTACGGATGATGGAGCATATTTTAATAATCCCGTAAATGGCGAAAAACTTGAGTTATCCCCAGAAAAGGCCATAGAAATACAATTCAACCTGGGCTCGGATATTATGGTTGTTCTGGATGATTGCAGACATTATAAAGATGATAAAGAGCTCAAAAGATCAGTTTACCGTACAATCGAATGGGCAAAGAGATGTAAAGCAAAGTTTGAAGAAATAATTAATTCTCCTAATTATAAATATATTCACTCCGAAAATATTTCAAGCAAAGTCAAAAGACCATTATTATTTTGTGTTATACAGGGCGGAATTGATTATGATTTAAGGAAATATTGTGTAGATGAGCTGATAAAAATAGGTTTTGACGGATATGGTTTTGGTGGCTGGGCTATAAATGAAAAAGAATACTTTCCATATGATTTGCTTGAATATGTCGCTCAAATGCTGCCAGAGGACAAACCAAGATATGCTATGGGTGTAGGAAATCCTGATAATATGAAATTATGTGTAGACTTCGGATATGATCTCTTTGACTGCGTTATTCCTTCAAGGAATGCAAGACATGGTCTTGCATATACCACTGATGGTGATATTAAAATACTTAATTCCAGATTTAAAACTGATAAATCACCTTTAGACCCGAACCTTGAGTCAATTGCATCAAATTATTCAAAAGAATATATTCACCATTTATTTAAAATTAAAGATGCTTTAGGGGGGGAATTAATGACGATACAAAACTTAATGTTTTTTAATTACTGGTTAAATAATTTATACAATTTTTTATAATGTTGAAGTATTGTACCGCTTCCCTACAATAAGAATATGGGAGTCTTTAATGATGCATATATAAAAGCAAAAGAATTAATTGCAAGAAAAGCACAGGCCAATCGAAGCGAATTTGAGGAATCGAATAATCAACAAATGAACAGACTTCCTCCAGGACAAAAGCTTGTTAATAATTTTCCTGTACTGGATTTAGGTTATCAGCCAATGTTTTTCGAGGAGAGATATAGATTTA
>CAZHCC010000141.1:0-2640 GCA_964530975.1 uncultured Candidatus Saccharibacteria bacterium | reverse complement strand
AGGTAAAGTAATTGACTATGAAATTAAGGCCTCTACAGGCTCTGGTGCCAGTAGTCGTTCAACATCATTTGTAACAAAAGATATTGATGAGTTTGGGAAGGTAAAATCGTTGAATGTTCATATTGATCATAATGCTGGTGCAAGCCCGATTATCGAATTTGAATACCTGGGAAAGACTTATTCATTCAAGTCAAAGTTCGGCGAAAGCAAACTTTATCTCAAATACCCTATTGGCTCAGAAATCCCGATCACGATCAATACAAAAGACCCAAGTCACAGCGAAATGGGCTCTGTATCCAGTCCGGGCAGAATTGCAGCACTAATTATAATACTTTTAGCTACAATTATACTGGTGCCATTACTCTGGTTTAGTATTTTTAGGCTTATTACTATAGGGGTAAACTAGAGAGAAAGGTAATTATTATATTTTAAAAATATCATTTATCTCACCCTCGCTTAGATCTTCGACTTTTTTAGAAACCTGTTCAATTTTTTTCTCCTCAGTAATATGCCTGTCAATCTTAGGTTCGCCAACTTCAAGAACCAGATTTACTCCTAGTTCTGAAGCATATTCTGCAATAACTTTTTGGGTTGTTATTTTCTTCAATAGATCCAGTTCCATCTTTTTTGAGGCACTTACAATAATCTTGCCATTCCGGACTTCAAAGTCTTTATGTACAAAGAATCTATACAAGAAAGTATTTTTAGTCTTTAAATACTCGAGGAAGTCCATTTTGGATATAGGTTTTATGGATTGTGCATCCTTTTGTGTATCATCTCCTTTATATTGGCCTTCCGACAGATTTGGGCTATTTCTTTTGGAATTCTGTGCTCTTGCACGTATAAGTGAAGCAGGATTATTTGCACTTACGACAGGAGATGGAATATTTTCTGCAAATTCATTATTTATTATAATATCCTTCGCCGATTTATTTGTATTGTTTCTCTCTATAATCTTTTCCGTTTGCATGACTCCAAGTTGCACTTTAGGGTATTGAATTTCAGTTGAAAGAATGTTGGAAGTAACAAAGTTCTTAACAAAGTTTAAAACCTTAGCGATAAAAAGCATTTTGGGACTGGAAGTGGATCTAATATCTTTATCGAGTGTGGCCAAAAAACTAAAGAACTCTAGTTTGAATGCTTCGACACTTCCCCGCTCTAATTCTATTACAATATCGGAATAAACCTCTTCTGATAGCTGATAATTAAAGTTCTGAATAACACCTTCATTAAGATTTTGTTGCATTACTTTTTGAAGCCCCGCTAAATTTCTAGAGTAAATCAAATTCTTTATATCATCTATTAGAACAGCCTGAATTAAACCAAGGATAACTGTAATATCCTCCAAACTAATCGTGGCTGACTCCGATGAACTCAAAACTTTCTCAAGTATAGTCTCGGCATCACGAAAGCTACCTTTACCAAGTTTGGCTATAAGTTTTTGGGCCTCAATATCAATTTGTCTATTTTCTCCATTAAGAATAAATTGAATTTTTTTTAGAATATCTTCTATTGTGGCAAACTTGAGCTCAAATACCTGTGAGCGGGAAATAATTGTTGCAGGAATTTTGAATAATTCGGTGGTAGCCATCAGGAAAATAATATGATGTGGAGGCTCTTCTAAAGTCTTTAGAAGCGCATTGAATGCTTCTTTTGTCATCATATGTACTTCATCAATAATATAAACCTTAAAACGCCCTATAGAAGGCATAAATTCGACAGACTCCTTAAGATTGCGTATTTCATCAATTCCACGATTAGAAGCAGCATCCATCTCTATAATATCTGGATGATTACCTCCTAATGCATATTTGCAGCTTTCGCATTCATTGCATGGCTCACCTTTTTTGGAGATGTTATCGGTATTCTGGCAATTAAGTGCCCTTGCAAAAATACGGGCAGAAGATGTCTTACCAGCTCCTCGTGTTCCGACAAAAAGATAAGAATGCCCAAAATTATTTCTAATAAGGGAGTTTTTAAGAATCCGGGTAATATGATCCTGTGTTATAATTTCAGCAAATGTTTTTGCGCGGTATTTCTGGTAAAGAGACATAGATTTATTTTGATAAATGCCAAATATTTTGTATTCATATTTTACATTTTTACAAGATATTTATCCAAGTATAATTTCTAGTGTATAATTTTGATGTTTTATGAAAGAATTATTTTTTAGAGAACCTCCTTTTGATCTCAATCGATCTGCTCTAGATTTGCTTCTAGGCCATCAAGCTTATGATCCAAATACCGAGCTTATTGGTCTTCGTCAAACGGGGCATGCATTTCCATTATTATTATATGGTATAAAAGAAACACTTCAAGCTGGAAAAGCTGATGGAAGCATTACCAAACGACCAAACGATGCCTTTGGTGCCGCCAATGGGTTATTAGCCCATGCAATACAGGGAGTCTATTCCGCAAAGAAGGAAGCAAGAAGTTTTGAAGCTCCTAAAAGAATCTGGGATCCTGATCAAGATTTACTTAATGCACAGACAAGATTTTATACCGGGAATAATCTTAATTCATTTGTTTTTAATTCTGTATGTGCAGCTACTGCCTCCGCTGTTCTTCAATATATTGGACTTGAAATAGTATGGCCTTCGACATGGCTTGATCAATATCATAAAGTAGATTTATTTGTAT
>CAZHCC010000140.1:0-2641 GCA_964530975.1 uncultured Candidatus Saccharibacteria bacterium | reverse complement strand
TTCAGATATTACACTTCTTGGTGGAGATATTTCTAAACTTGCAAAAGCAGTTAAGCTTTCTAAAAAAACAATGCTTACAATAAAACAAAATTTATTTTGGGCATTTATTTATAATATTATTGGTATTCCATTAGCAGCTGGATTATTTTATCCAATATTTGGTTGGACGCTAAATCCAGCATTTGCAGGCGCTGCAATGGCTTTTTCTTCAGTATCGGTTGTACTTAATTCTTTAAGATTGAAAACTTTAAAACTATAAAATGAGTAATCCTATAAATACAAATAAATCATGCACTTTTTATGTTGATGGAATGCACTGTGCTGCATGCGAGGTTATAATAGAAAAGAAGCTTAGAAAAGTATCAGGAGTAAGCTTTGTGGATGCAGTTTTAAACAAAGGAATAGTACTTGTAAAAGGAGACTTTTCAAAGTCTCCAGAAGAATTAGCTGAAGAATTTACAAATCTTATAGAGAAAGACGGTTATAGAATACATACTCAGAAAGTTAATAAAAAGAAACAAATTAATTGGCAAGATTTTTATTTTGCTATTCCAATTGCCTTACTTATAATACTTGGGTTTATGGGATTACAAAGATCAGGAGTAATCAATTTGTTAAGTCCAGAAACTATAAATTATCCAGCTATATTTTTGATTGGAGTTGTTGCAAGTCTTTCTTCTTGTGCCGCAGTTGTTGGAGGTTTAGTTCTTTCTTTAAGTGCAAATTATGCAAAGGAAAGCTCGGAAAATAAAGTTGCTCCACAATTAGCTTTTCATATTGCTAGACTTGTTGGATTCTTCTTGCTTGGTGGGATTATTGGTTTGATTGGCGCTGTATTCACACTTTCTAGAGAGGCAAGTTTTATTTTGAGTTTGATAGTTGGTCTCGTTATGATTATTTTAGGTTTAAATCTTTTAGATATTTTTGGATTTACCAAAAAGCTTCAATTTAAAATGCCTAAAGTATTTTCTAGATCAGTTTTAAACATAGAAAATACAACTTCTCGTTTTGCTCCAATTCTATTTGGTGTAGTCACTTTCTTCTTGCCATGTGGATTTACACAATCAATGCAAATATATTCTCTTGGGACTGGAAGTTTTATTGAAGGAGCATTAAGTATGTTTGTATTTGCATTAGGCACGCTTCCAGTTCTTGCTTTTTTAAGCTTTTCTTCTGTAAAACTTTCTCAACAGTCAGAGCTTTCCGGTGTGTTTTTTAAGACAGCTGGTTTGATTGTTTTATTTTTCGCCATTGTAAATTTAATTGGCGCTTTAGCAGCGATTGGGTTGATAAGTCCGGTATTAATTTTTTAAGTTAAAAGAGAGTTTCTGAATTTTGATATTCGAATCAGGATGATTATAGAAAAAAGTTAGAACTCCGTCCCATGCCTCCGCCATGGACTACTCACTTCGTTCGGGTTCATGAATCATGTTCTGGCGGTAAGGCTGGTAAATGGTAACTTCAGTTAAGTCAAAAACCTGATTAGGCTAGGGACGATTGTGGCTACAGAAATACTAGAGCCTGGAATTGTCAATTTAAGCAAATTTGAGGTTTAATGCACATTTTTTATCAAAACCATATTTCTGGACAGTTGAACAAAAAGCATTAAGGATGGTTGAAGAGAAGATTAACCCTGAGTATATTATCGAATACTTCCGGAATTAAGTTTGTTTATAATGCAGATAAGTCTTCCAGGGTTGTTAAATGCCCGTCATTACGGAAAATTGCGGCAAAGGCTTCATATTTACTATCCAATTTGATCCGATCCAGATTTTTTTCCAGTATCATCCTTTCATCTTCCCAAAACATTATCGCATCAACCTTTAACATATTAAATAATATAGAAACTGTCTTAAATGAAACTAATAGTGAATTAAAATCATCAATATCCTCATTATTAATATCAATTGGTATTTTGAAAAGAATTCTTATATTAAAACTCTTTTTATAAAAATTATTAATATATGAATCTAGTTTTTCTACTTCAATGCTCATTTCAAGTTTTTCCTCTGCAATTATATTTTTTCCTTCAAAAACCCCTAATTCAGGCTTATATTCAAATAAATCATTTTGAGAGCATAATTGAGTCAATTCAAGGAGGGACTTATCAGTCTGGAAATGCAAGTAATAAAAATGTGACATAGTTAACCTATTGTAGATAAATTTATATTTACTACAAATTATTTATCGAGCTTCGCCTGGAGACTCATTACTTGCTCAGAAGGGGCAGATGATATATACTGTAGGACCAAGATAGGCAGCTATTACCTTTCAATTAATTGTCTAGAAATATAATAAATAGATAAGATCAAATAATTTTTATGTTGGAATATTTTAGATATGAAGTCATTGATGTAATACCGTCTCAAGTCCAGCAAATTGACAGTACAATGACGTGTCCGGAAACAAAAGGACATTGAATATCCCTGCCAAGGTTTAGAAGGCCATCGCATGGATTATGGAGGCAAAGTCTGCAGACTTATGCTCATTTAGCTACTGAAAAAGCAAATGGGCTAAGGGGCCAAGAAGGTCCCTACATAATAAACGACCTTTTCATTGATAAGGATAACCCGGTATTTGACACAGCACATTGTATAGAACATCTAGTCACTGCTAACCTATTTATGAACGGGTTCGTATC
>CAZHCC010000139.1:0-2654 GCA_964530975.1 uncultured Candidatus Saccharibacteria bacterium | reverse complement strand
TTATTAATAGAACGCCTGGAGTAGATTCCAAAAGAAATTTTGGTTTTATTCCCGGCGTTTTTTTATGTTTATAACTACAAGTCAAAGTTTTTAACAGAATTATTTATGGGATTATTTAAAAGAAAAAGTTGAAATAAAAACCCCGATTTAACTATTTTTGTTTTCTCTACTCCTTTTACAAAATATAATAATTATCTCTCAGTAAGGCTTAAGGAATTATCAAAGCTTGAAAGATATAATCTTGTTAATATTTTAAATATCAAAGATAAGATTATTAAAAAAAATTGAGAGCTACACCTAAGTGAAGCTCTCGAACGGTAAACTATTACACCGAAGTGGAATAGTTGAGTGATAAAGTATATGGGTTTTGGATCTTAATGTCTAGATAGGTTTACTGGACTTACGGCTATGAGAAGAGCTTAATCCATTACAAGGCAATTAATATTATTTAATATAAAGCCAAAAATTGCTATATAAAAAATCCCGGCCTGCAAACCGGGAGTTTTTTACTTTTGACCTTTTACTTTTGACTTTTGACTTTTTACTTCTCCCTCACCATCTCTTCCCCGCTCTCTTGCCTTTCTTTGCGAAGACCTTCATCCATTATCTCCCTTGCAGAAAAATAATCATAATAAAAGGCAGGGTTTTTGGAGAGGTATCTTTGCATAATCCGATCCATTTGATTATCAAGTATTTCATCAATTTCCCGCATCATATCGGGTATAGTTTCTGTTGCGGTTTTGCGTTCTATTACCGCCTCCCGAGGGGATGTAACAGTTTTTTCATATTCATCGATTTTTGTAGAATAATCATTTAAAATCTCTTCGCTGATGCCATAGTCTAAAAGTTTCCCGCTTATGGATTTTGCATCAGTAAGTATTTGTTTGGCATTCTCTATAACCAGAGTATCCCTCATTCGGGAAAAATCACTTCTTGCAAAATCTGCTCTTGCCTTAAGAGCGGCATCAGATATCAAGCTTGCATAAGCAAAAAGTGCTCCTGCAATTTCCATGGATTTTTCTTTTAAATCCTCGGCAATTTCCTCTTTTTGATCTGCAAATTCTCCAATTGGTGTTGTTTGCGTTCTTATATTTTCCTGTAAAACGCCAAGCTTTGATTTGAACTGATCAAAAGCTATACCAAAGGCTGGAATATCCGACCATTTGGCATTATGTTCACAGACGTTCTTCACGGCTATGTACATTGAGACTTTATTTTCTTGTGTTTTTCTCATATATATTTTTTCTAATACCTTAAAAAGGTATTAAATTTATATTAGTAAATTTTTAAATAAAAAACACGAGAAATTAGCTAGTAGATCAAGGTTACAGCTTACTTAAGTTATAAAAAATCAAAAGTACCATCTCATTGCAAAGGAGCACGGGGCTTTTGCAATAGGCAGCGCGTTCATTGCAGGAGGGTGACTATTTGAAATGTATAGAGGTTTCTCCAGTAATTAATTTCCCCAAATATTTTTCGCTATTTCAAAAAGTAGTTCACTTCTCTCTTCAAGTGCATTTCTATCGAATAAATCATAACTTTTAAAATTCAATTTATTCTCATTTATAAATTCTCTTATGCTTATTTTTGATTTATAAAAATCAACACATAAAGACTCATTCCATAGAAGTGTGCTTGCGTAGGTTCTGAGTTTATCATGGTAAGACTCATTGCTTGATGATTGATTGTCTTTGCCACGAAGTAAAAGTAATGCTCCAAGTCTATTTCTTTCACGCTCAAATAATTCTTCATCGTTCTCAAAATATGCCAGATTTTCATTATTTCTTGAAAGGATATGTTCAATGTGGAAACCACTTATACTTCCAGTGCTAAGTACTAAATCCTGAAGTTTGAATTTCATTTCATTGCCAATACCGTCTGAAAGGAATAATTCAACTCTTGAAAAAAAATAGCGTAAGAATCTTTTATTAAAATCCTGATATCCGGCCTCTTTAAAAAATTTATACTCAAAGGGTGATGTAATTGTAGAATTTCGTTTTTCATTTATTTCTGCAACAAGATAAGAATCAAAAATTGCATCATATTTTTCCATTTCCGCTAATCTCAATTCATTTGCAATTTGATAAACCATATCAATGAATCTATTGCTGTCATATGACTTATTTAGTTGCAATAGCACAAACATTCTATCTACATTTCTGGAAATTGATTTTACTTTTTCCTCTTCAAGCGGGTCATCAATACTGCATCCAGCCATAATTAAATGATACTGGGTATTCATTTCTGTAAGAGTGTTAAAGAAAATATGTCTGTACTCCGGATTGTAATTCTCTGAATACGTTTTTATTTTCTTATAAAGTGCACTGTAATAACGTATATCATTTGATAGAAATAACTTTACTTGAGCAGGATTATTTTTAAGTTTGAGAATTTGATCAAATTCTGTTTCAAAAATCGCTCTTTGATAATTACCGTCAAACTTTTTTCCTTCTGCTTTTGAGGAAGTATAACTTGCTTTTAAATAAGTCCTTAAAAGGTCATCAACAAGATCTTTATCATCATTTTCTATATCACCAAAACTCTCTTCCCAGATATCATGGAACCTGTTTACTTCTTCTTTTTCTATCTGGCCAAGTAATTTGCCTTTGAGGATTTCATAGGGTTTCAATCTTACGCCTCTGTCATTAATTACT
>CAZHCC010000138.1:0-2711 GCA_964530975.1 uncultured Candidatus Saccharibacteria bacterium | reverse complement strand
TTGCTAATGAATTAAAATCTTATAATGCAGGTGACTTCACTAGTATTAAAGAATGGAAGAGTTCAAATATTTATTGACGGGAATTACGCATTCAGTGCTTCATCAAACTTTGTAATCGACAATATTCTTTTTAAAGGTAAACAACTGACCTCTGAAGAAATTGATGATTTAAAGTATAGAGCAGGTATTTCTATTCTGAAAATTAAATTAATTGAATATATTACCGGCAGAGCCTTATCACCCAAAGAGCTGTATCGCAAAATCTCACTATATGCACAAAGAAAATTTGGTTTAGAAATAGATCAGGATGTTTTCAAGAAACAACTTGATGAAGCTATTAATTCAAGACTTTATGATCAAGTAAGGGTGATAAATAATCTTGTGACTCTATATATTTCCCGGAAAAAAGGAAAAGGATATATTAATTCGAAATTAAACCAAAAGGGGTTTGATAAGCTTTTGATAGAGGAAGCACTTAGCATGGTTTCAGGAAAGGATTTTGATGAAAATCTGAAAGCTTTCCTTGAAAAGAAAAGAGACACTTTATCCAATAGAGTAAAAGATAAATACGACCTAAAGCAAAGACTAATCAAAGCGGGGCTAGGCAGGGGGTATTCGTATTCTCAAATTATTGGGATCCTAAAAATTTTACTTTAATCCCAAATTCTCCTTATCAATTAACTAATTTCATGCATACGCCGAAAATCATAAATTTCTTTCATATCAAATGCGTATCTTTCTGTATGAAATTTTGTAAATTTTGTATCCAGAAGCTCGGGATTAGAGAGTAATTCTGAAGTATTGATTGATATGCTTCCAGCATACTCATAAATTTATAGTTTATTCAAATATAACTCTTACTCTTTATTGAGGAATATTCCTATAAAGAAAAATGCTGCCATTTGAAAATAAAAAAATGACTCAATAATAAAATACCTTTAAAATAAAATTGTATATGAATAATCCAAGTACATCACGAAATAATCAGGATAAAGAATCAATATTCAAATCAGAAATAGCAGAATTATTAAATATTTTGCAAAGCCGTTTTGAGAAAAACATGTATAGACATAATGATATTAACTGGATAGATGTGATAGAAAAACTAACGTCCAAAGAGAGTAAGTTACAGTCCCTTTTAGAAATGGAAAGAACAGGAGGTGAACCTGATTTAATTGGATTTGATTCAAAAACTACAGAGTATCTGTTTGTCGATTGTTCAATTGAAAGTCCAAAAGGCCGCAGAAGCCTTTGTTTTGATAATCAAGCCCTTGATAACCGAAAAACTTTTAAACCCAAAAATAGCGCGGTGAATATGGCAAAAGAAATGGGTATAGAGATTTTAAATGAAAAACAATATAGAGATTTACAAGAAATTGGTGAATTTGATCTGAAAACTTCCAGTTGGTTATCCACCCCCAAAGATATAAGAAAACTAGGAGGATCAATTTTTGCAGATCGGAGATTTGATACTGTATTTGTATATCATAATGGAGCTGAGTCATATTATGGCTCAAGGGGATTTCGTGGTTTACTAAGAGTATAGAGTAATCAAAGTTTTCATTGACAATAAAATCATCGAATGAGAAGTTTTTTTATATAAAATGCATAGAAAAAGTTTATAAGATGTGAGTTAAAGGGTATATACCTATTATTGCACAAAGCCTTGAAATATATATACTGGAAAACTGATTTATGAGTGAATCAACGAGATCGAAAACCGAGCAATCTAAGGACAATCTCAATAAGGATAAAACACTTAAAAAACTGATTTTCGATTTTTCCAAAAAATTTTTTGAGAAGAAAATTAAGATAAAATTATCAAATATAAACTCAAGCCTTTTTAAGCTTAAATATTATCCCCTTATTACCTTTTTTTTTGCAGGACTTTTAATTTTTATATTACAGATAGCGGGCTTTATCCTTGTAGGATTAACTTTATTTTCAACTACTCAAACTCCAGCCAAAGCCGCCGTTTTTACATGCCTTGGAGGAGGAGACCATGCCGGAGCAAATTGGAATCCTGCCATTGATTGTCCTGGAGGGATTTCAGGGGTGCATACAAATATAGGAGATTTCACAATTGATATTGGCCAGACAGCAGAAATACAAGCCTTTGACGGGGTCAGTTACGGGAATGTCCAGATACAGGCAAATTCGGTGAATATTGCAGGTACATTCAATGCATCCGGCAAAGGT
Organism: uncultured Candidatus Saccharibacteria bacterium; assembly: GCA_964530975.1. Classification (GTDB taxonomy): domain Bacteria; phylum Patescibacteriota; class Dojkabacteria; order JAOAGR01; family JAOAGR01; genus CAZHCC01. The sequence continues at coordinate 512 of CAZHCC010000138.1, read as the reverse complement.
CATCTTGGAGGGGCGCCAGGGACAAATGGTGAAGGGCCAGGTGGCGGAATTGGGGCTGGATATCAAACAACCTCAGGAGGAGGCCATGGCGGGAATGGAGGCATAAGTTTGGATAGCGCACCGGGAGGTACGATTTATGGCTCTTTTACAGAGCCTTTGACCATGGGAAGCGGAGGAGGTGGCTCATCCTATACAAACACTTCTGGTGGGGCTGGAGGTGCTGCATTAAAAATCGCATCAACGACAAGCATTAATATAACCGGGTCACTTATTTCTAATGGTTCAAATGCTGGAGGAGCAGCTGGTGGTGGTGCAGGAGGAAGTCTTAATTTACAAGCTCAATCAATTACAGGAAACGGTTCCATTACCGCAAATGGAGGAAGCCCAGTATCAAATTGGGGCGGGCAGGGAGGAGGAGGCAGGATTGCTCTTTACTATGCCACAAATACATTCTCAGGTAATTTAACTGCGAATGCAGGTATAGGATTTACTACTTCTATCTCCCAAAACGG
>CAZHCC010000137.1:0-2726 GCA_964530975.1 uncultured Candidatus Saccharibacteria bacterium | reverse complement strand
ATTTTGAGCTCTTCCTGAGCAGGATACTCTATTGGATTAAATCCAAGGTAAATTGTAATACCACCTAGGATGTATCCTAGAATTGCAAGCAAATATGCAATACTCCTGAATATGAACATAAGTCATTATGTGAAATTTTGATATCAAAGTAAAATTACTTACTTTTAACAAGTATATTGACTGCATTAATTAATTCCTCTACAGAAGCTGCAAAGTCATCCTTCATATTTATTGTTAAATCTGCTAAATGTCTTCTACGTCTTTCTTCGGTTGCAAACTTTAATCGTCTATCGAATTCTTCATCATCACCTTGACACCCATGCGTATTTAGGTACTCAAGTAAAGCTTGTGTATCTTTTACATCTATAAAAATACTTTTCATTTCAGGGTAATATCTTTTTAGTAAGGGTAAATTAATTACATTAACCGTACTGAAAATGATTTTTCCTGCATTTTGGGTAATTGTGTCAGTAAATTCCTGCTTTGTTTTCCCATAGCGAAAATTATTGCTTAATAGTCTTTGCCATTCAATGAATTTCTCGGCCTGGACCATTCCTGTGAATTCCTCTTCTGATATAAAATGAAAATCTCTTTCATTTGTTTCATGTGGCCAAGGAGGTCGGTCTGTATATGCTATGATCTCAATTATACTTGGTGTAAGTTTAATTAATTCTTTAACAAGTTCCCCTTTATCAAAGCCGGATGGTCCTGTTATTGCAATGACGGTTGTTTTCATGTGTATCTAATTCTTTTTAAGCATTCGTCAATCCCCAAAATCTCCATACTTTCAAATAGTGGAGGAGAAAAAGGTGAACCTACTATCTTTAGTCTTAATGCCATAAATACATCACCATGTTTCCAACCCGCTTCATCTCCAATTGATCTGATTGTTGTTTCCCAATCTTCATGTACCCATGGGGTGTTTAAATATATAAATTTATTATAGATTTTTGTAATTACTTGCTCAAATTCTTCTTTTGTATGTTTTGCGGGTGTTATATCTATAGTAGTGGTTGATGGAGGAATAAAGAAAAACTTAAGATAAGGAATTATATCAATAAATTTAGTAACTCGCTCTTTAATTAATGGCAAAGTTTTTTTGAGAACCTCTTCATTTGAAAGATAAATTTCAATTAAATCTATATCAAAATTTTCTAAATACTCTTTATTAGGTCTAGAATAATTTTTTAGCCAGATCATTACTTTATTGATGAACTCATCATTTGATAGTCTCCTAATATGCAGACCATTAAACCAGTCCAGCTTTTGAGTATTAAACTTGGCATTTGTATGCAGGAGTTTTTTGGGTATTACATTAGTTATGAATTGTTCTCTATTCAGAATCTCCTCATCTTTTGTCGCAAATTGTGAGGAAGTTGAAATATTTACTACATAATTCAATAATGCATCCGGTAAGTAGCCTTCGGCTCGGAACTGAGCAATTGATTTCGCTCCATGCCTTTTGGAGAGCTTTCCTAAAGCATTTTCATTCTGAATATCTGAAAAATGGATAAATTCAGGTACTTCCCAACCAAAAATTTTATAAACTAAAACTTGTTTTGAAGTATTACTCAAATGACCGAATCCCCTTGCTACATCCGTGATTTTCATTAAATGATCATCAATCACTACGCAAAAATTATACATAGGCGTTCCATCGGATTTCTGAATAACTAAATCTCCTAACTGGTTTGTATTTACACTTACTTTCCCATAGACCTTATCTTCGAATACAATAATTTCATTTCTTGGTACTTTGAGTCTTACAACTGGTTTGCGCCCTTCAATTATAAAAGCTTTTTCTATTTCCTCTACTAACTTTTCACCAAAATACACTGGGAACTTTCCACTAGAGCGTTGAATTTTGATCTGTTCCTCCCTTTCTTCCGGCGTATCATAGGCAAGGTAAGCTTTATCTTCAGACAAAAGCTGATCGATAAATTTATTGTAAATTTCCTGTCTTTGCGATTGGAAGTAATCATTTTTGGAATCTGCATTATTCGGTCCGAAATCATAATCTATATTAAGCCACTTTAGGTCTTCCAAGAGCTGAGATACTGCTTCTGGCTTATTCCTTTTATGATCTGTATCTTCAATTCGCAAAATGAATTTACCGTTAGAGTTCCTAGCAATAGCATAAGGGATAAAAGAAGCTTTAACATGACCTAAGTGAATTCTTCCGGTTGGACTTGGAGCATATCTTGTAATTTTAGCCATAATTCTGATATTTATTGTACAATTAACTGATGGAATTGTATCACAAATTTAATTTTTTATGACAAGGGGAGAGAAGCGAAAAACTGTTATTGCTAAACTGAAAAAAGTAATCGATCCAGAGATTGGTATGAATATTGTAGATGTTGGTTTAATTTACTGGATTGAAATTACCGAGGAGGACTTTGTTCGTGTCAAAATGACTCTTACAACTCCGGGATGCCCACTTTCCGACTATTTTCTCTCCGAGATAGAAACTGTCATTCTGGATCTTGATTGGGTATCCGATCTAAAGACAGACTTTATATGGGAGCCTAAATGGGACTTGATAATGATGAATGATGATGCAAAACAGGTGATGTTTGGGAAGATGAGGGGAGGGGGAGTTAGTAGTTAAGAGTTAAGAGTTAAAAATTAAAAGTTGAAAGTGGAGGATTGGTAATTGTTTTGGGGCGGTTTAGTTTATTTCCATACTTAGTAAGTGGGAAATAAGGGAGGGGAAACGATCTTTC
>CAZHCC010000136.1:0-2763 GCA_964530975.1 uncultured Candidatus Saccharibacteria bacterium | reverse complement strand
GCTTGAAAAATGAATAAAGTAAATTCCTTTTAAATCTGCTACTTTTGCAATATTATCTGCACCAATTACATTTACATTAAATGCATCAAGCCTATTCTTTTCACACCATTCAAGATTGGTTTTGGCAGCTGTATTGATGATTACATCAGGTTTAAATTCTTCAATAGATTTCTCAACTTGATCTATTTGAGTAATATCAGCCTTTGCAATTTTTGCTTCATAGCCTTTTGCAGGAAGAAAATTTTGATAGAAATTGCCGATCTGGCCATTTCCAAAGATAAGTATTTTTTTCATCCAGGTATTATAATTCTAATTAGTATATTTTTACATATATCTTATTGCTTTTGTTTGAAAAATATAAGATCATTCTCATAAAGGTAAGCTATGAGTGATAAATTTAAAAATTGGATTTTTTTTAAAAAAAAGACTTTTGAATATCAACAGAAGTTTAATGATTACTATTTCCCATGGGTCGGGCATATCCACTTTGGATATGATTTAATCTGTAATATTAAGCCAGGTATTTTAGTTGAACTGGGTACATATAAAGGTACCTCTTTTTTCTCATTTCTGCAGGCAATTAAAGATACTGAATTAAATACTAAATCATTTGCTGTTGACACATGGAGAGGAGACGAGCATGCTGGATTTTATGGTGATGAGTTTTATAACCATGTGGTTTCAATAATTAGAGAATTTTATCAGGGATTAAATACCAGACTTTTGAAAATGTTTTTTGATGAAGCTCTAAAGGAATTTGAGAATAATTCAATTGATATTTTGCATATTGATGGCCTTCATACTTATGAAGCTGTCATGCATGATTTCAAAACATGGTTTCCCAAAGTAAAAGATGATGGATATATTTTGTTTCATGATATCCGGGTTGTAGATTTTGGTGTGTGTAGAGTATGGGATATTATAAAAAGAGAATATCCGGACTATACTTTTATTGAATTTGAGCATTCATTTGGACTGGGCGTAATGAGCAAAAATAATTTCTTTGCTTCTCTATTTCGATCTGAAGAAGATAAAAAAGAATTTGTACGTAAATATGAAGATTTATATAAGGAAGTGTCATTTCCAAAATTAAAGAATGCAAATTATGAATTATTAGCTGAAAATGAGAGTTTGAAAAAAAGTAATAATCAAATTAAAGCAGAAAATAAATGTAATATAAAGAAAATTATGATGCTTGAAAACAATTATGCAGTTTTAGAAAATAGCAATGAAAGTCTTAAGAGACGTTTTGAAGAAATGTTGATACACTTTCAGGAATTTGAAAAAGAATTGACCGCAAAAGCTATTGAGGTAAAAATGATTCGAAGTCGTAAAATTATTAAAACTATAAATAAAATTTTGAAACCATTTTCCAGAGAAATTTAAACAATAATGTCTAACACAATAAAGTACTCATTCTTAATCCCAACAAAAAATAATATTCATTTTACAGAAAGGTGTATTCTCTCACTTATTGACGATTTGAATAAAGAGAATATCAGTTATGGTGAGGTTGAAATAATTCTTATGGATAGTAATTCTATCGATGGTATTAATGAACTGGTTGAACATTATAAAGGTATAAATATTAGAATTATTGAAACACCAGAGGATAACTTTTCTAAAAAGAATAATGCTGGAGCAAAAGTCGCTCAAGGTGAGTACTTGATTTTATTGAATAATGATATAATTTACCGTTAATTTAACTTTTAATGAAAAGAGTCAATCAGATTTTAAACCGAATAATATTTCTCATCCGTGTAAGTATAAAAATTTTCACAAACTTTGGGCCGAAGGTTTTTATAAAGAAAGCTAAAGCTTTCATAATGATAAGATTCAGTCCCAGGACAAAAAATTTTGATTTGAATTCTGATTATGAAAACTGGACTAATAAAACAAAAGTAACGCCAAAATTAATTGATGAGATGAGGAGGAATCTTCTATCATTTAGGCTCCAGCCTAAAATTTCTATAATTATGCCTGTATATAATGTAGAAGAAAGATGGCTTCGACCTGCAATTGACTCTGTTTTAAATCAGATATATCCGGATTGGGAATTATGCATTGCAGATGATGCCTCAACTCAGGCTCATATTCGCCCTATTCTTGAAGAATATTCGCAAAAAGATGCAAGAATTAAAATTAAGTATCTTGAAAAGAATCAGCATATTTCCGGTTCTTCAAATGAAGCTATTTCTATTGCAACAGGTGAATTTATAGCTTTGATGGATAATGACGATGAGATCGAGCCTTATGCTCTTTATGAATTTATAAACGCCTATAATTTTAAAAAAGGAGAATTAGATTTTGTTTATTCTGATGAAGATCAAGTTGAGATTGATGGCAAAAGGACAAATCCTATTTTAAAACCTGACTGGTCTCCGGAAACTACTTTATCCATGATGTATACAACTCATTTGGGTTTTTATAGAAAAACTATTATTGATGAAATCGGTGGATTTAGAAAAGGTTATGAAGGGTCACAGGATCATGATCTGGTTTTGAGATTTACAGAAAAATTAAATCCTTCAAGAATCCATCATATCTCTAAAATTCTTTATCACTGGAGGAGAATTCCAGGTTCTACTGCTGAATTTTATGATGCAAAGCCTTATGCAAAAATTGCTTCAAGAAAGGCACTTGAAGATACTGTTATTCGAAGAAAGCTTGATGCAGTTGTAGAAGACGGGCTAACAGCTCCAAGTTTTCATATCAAAAGAAAAATCAGAAATAATCCTAAAGTTTCAATCATTATTCCTACAA
>CAZHCC010000135.1:0-2771 GCA_964530975.1 uncultured Candidatus Saccharibacteria bacterium | reverse complement strand
GAGGACGGCGTAATAAAAAATGAATTTTATGAAAAGTATATAAAGAAAGCGCCTGTTTTCCTCAAAAGCGATGCATTGAAGCTACGGGAGTTTATAAAGAAAAATGAATTTGTACCAGCCTTGAAGGTTGGGGCTAATTGGCTTTCATTCATATATAAATACTGACTCCAGTTGTATTTGTGACAAATTTAGGTATTTCAAGAATATACAGACATGTAATTTGATTAATTTGAGTAAGCTTATATACTATTAAATATGGATTAACGGGTAAAAGGGTTGAGTTAAATGAACAAAATTCAAAGCTTGTTGGAGCTGCACTTGAGTTCAGTGCTGATAAATACAATCGTCATAAGGATAGAATTAGAAATGCAAGACAGAATCTTTCATCGACACCGATTGCTGCCTAATTACTTTTAAACCCGACTATCCTACTGCCATGGAAAATTATAGGAGAAACCAGGTTTAATTTATACTATTTAAAATAATTTTGCCTTCTTCAAACTTATCTCCGGTTGTACTGGAGATTTCATACCAGAACTTTTCTTTTGACTGGAATATAATCTTCTTTAAATCAGTATAGGGCTCTTTATGACTTAATAAATACCCTTTTGTGTTTATGCCGTCAATTATTAAATTTAATTCCTTTTTCTGCGAGTAAAGTTCCGGACTTATCTGCTCAGGATTTTTATTATAAATATTATAAATTCCGCTTCTTGTAGAATATCCAGCAATAAGGTGTATTTCATTTGCAGGTGTATCCAGGTACCAGTAAAGGCCTGATTCTTCCTTTATTGATTCAGTTGAGCTGATTACGCTTTCATTATTTAAAGTATATAATTTGATTTTTTCTTTTAGTTGATTTGCATCTATTGTATTTGGATATTCAGTAATAAGATTCAAATTTTGAGAGGGAGTTGAAGTTGGCATTGGTCTATCATCAACAATGACATTTCCACCAGGTAAGTAGCAACCGGTATCTGGTCCTGGTATAGCCCAGCTTGTGTATATTTGGGAGAATAAATATACGGATAGAAATATATTCAGTAATAAAAATGCCGGCGTAAATACTGTCAAAAAAATGATTAAAATGTATTTAATATCTTCTCTCATACTTATAAATCAATATTGGTTACAAACTTAACTTTAAATTTCACTTTTGAGGAGTATAATGATTTATGTATACACCACTTATTAAGGCTAGAAATATGATTGGACTGGGCGGATATAAGTATTTGCTCAAACCGGTTTTATTCCAGTTTGATCCGGAAAAGGTGCATGATCTTATGACTAAAAGAGGCCGCTTTCTAGGCTCAAATTCTCTTACTCAGACTCTGACCAGAATTGCTTTTGACTATGAGGATCCTATTTTGTCTTAGGATATTCTTGGCATTAATTTCCGAAATCCTATCGGGCTTGGAGGTGTTTTCACAGCTGAGGATGCTTACCGCAAGATTGAGCTTGGAGCTTCTCTTGTCCAGATGATTACAGGGATGGTTTTCCGGGGACCTTCTGTTATTTCTGATATTAATCTAGGTCTTGCGGAGATTTTACGCAAAAAAGGCTTTGCAAGTATTCAGGAGGCAGTGGGGAGGGGAGTTAACAATTAACAATTAAAAGTTAATAGTCGAGAGTTGGGGACGGAATTTTTATGGATTGAGTGGTATAATCCTGCATGTTATATTTTCCTTCTGATAGAGAAGTATCCTGGGTTCGTAGGAAAATTCCTTTAATTGTGCCGTCTCATGGCCGAGTTATAGGAGAAGCTCATGTACCAGCAATACCGGATTTTGGCAGGGAGGGGGTGGATATAGTAGCTATCATGTATACACGACACTTACCATTTCTCCAAAATGCAGAATGGGTTGCAAAGTTAATAAAGGAGGGGGTTAGTGCTAATCTTGGTTATTCATTTTCGGGACTGATTTATCTTGGGTCTTGTATCGAGGTATTCACGTCGGCCAATAAGCAGATTCAAAGGCCTGTTTACCGGTATATTGGTAATCCAATGCCCCCTGAAAATTAGTTGACCTAGAAATCGTACTAGCAAAATTCATATCTTTCCTCTAGAATTTATTATGACTTTAGAAATTTCTGCAGTAAGTACTTTAACCAGGCTTAAGATCCCGTACTTTAGCCTGGGAGCTTCCTGCGGGTTTCCAAGTCCTGCAGATGATTTTGCCGAAAGCCAGCTTGATTTGAATGAATTCCTTATACACCATCCGGCAAGTACATTTTTTGTCCGTGCCAGAGGGGATTCCATGATAGAAGCCGGGATATTTGACGGAGATATTCTGATAATTGATAAATCCTTGACTCCCCCCAATAATTCTATTGTGCTGGCTTGTATTGATGGAGAGTTTCTGGTGAAACGCATTGTCAGGAAGGCCGCGCATATTTTCCTAACCTCAGGCAATCCTGACTACCCGAATACTGACGTTACAAATATAGAGAACTTTTCTATTGAAGGGCTGGTTATAGGTGTAATAAGAAAATATAATTTTTAATTCGAGATAGAGGATTACAACAATGGCATATGCACTAATTGACTCCAATAACTTTTATGTTTCCTGTGAAAGAGTATGGCAGCCTGGGCTTCGTAATATTCCGGTTCTGGTTTTATCCAATAATGATGGTTGTGCTATTGCCCGTTCCAATGAGGTCAAGGCTCTTGGAATCAAAATGGGTGATCCGTATTTTCAGATAAAAGATATTTGTGAGAAAAATAATATACAGGTTTTTTCTTCCAATTTCCCTCTATATGGAGATTTCTC
>CAZHCC010000134.1:0-2784 GCA_964530975.1 uncultured Candidatus Saccharibacteria bacterium | reverse complement strand
AAACTCGATAAACTTTTCCAATAAATTCAAATCACTTTATGCGGATTTAAATTATAATGATGAGAAAATAATACTAATTAAACCGCAGACCTTTATGAATAATTCAGGAGATGCCGTTTGTGAAGCTGTTAATTTTTTTAAAATTCCTCCTGAAAATATCTATATTGCTTTTGATGATTTGGATATAAAAGAAGGAAACTTTAAAATTCATACCCTAATAGGCAGAAGCAATTCAAAATATCCGAAAGGTCATAATGGTGTTAATGATATTTTAGAAAAACTTAAAACAGATAAATTAAATTTTATCCGTATAGGTATTGATGGTCGTTCTGAGACTGAAATTAAATTTATTGAAGGTAAGGATTATGTATTAGGAAATAATACTGGAAATGTAAAAAAAATTTTTGAAGAAATCTATATTAGCATTTTTGAAGACCCTTGCTTTTGATTGGGTCTTTGCTATTCTGTAACGGATTATACTCCTTTAAGGATATGAATAAAAATGGAAGAAATGCCTTCAGAATAGTTGTTCTATTTATTTTAACAGCTATATTTTTATTCGGAGCTCTAAGATTTATTTTTGTCTACGCTGCAGTCCCCGATGAAATAAATTTTCAGGGAAAGCTTACGAACTCAAATGGAGTCAATGTGGCTAATGGCACTTATAATTTTCAGGCTAGGATTTATAATGATCCTACAGCAGATACTGGAGGAGCACTCCTATATACTCAGACTCTTTCAACAGTGCAGGTTACAAATGGTATTTTTAATTTAAAATTTTCACCTACTTCAACAATTTTTGATGGATCAGGAGATAGATATCTTCAGGTTTGTTTTGATAGTAATGCTACAGGAAGTGATGCGGTAATTGGTTGTGGCACAACGGCAACATCTACAGGGGATACTGCTTTTGATAAAAGATTCCTTCCTAGAAAAAAGCTTACAAGTAATCCATATTCGCTTCTTTCAAAATTTTTGGGAAGTACAGGAATTACCGGGGATTCAAGCGGTAATCTTTCTGTTTCCGGTGATGCTTCTATCTCTGGAACGCTAAAATTAAAAGAAACAGGATCTTCTCCTACATACTTTACAAATATATTAAGCGGGGATTTGACAGGATCGAGTATCACTTTTACTCTTCCCTCAAATACAGGCACATCTAATCAGGTACTTATAACTGACGGTTCAGGTAATTTAAGCTTTTCGAGTGTAGGAGCAGGAGTTGTTGCAACGATTGGAACTATTGATTCTCAGACAAAATCTGCAAATGGTGGGGTTATTGCAGGAACAGTACTTTATTATCAGAATGCAGATGCCTCATTTCCGGGGCTTGTATCAATTGGTTCTCAGACTTTTGCAGGAACAAAGACATTTAATGATAATCTTCTCATTAACGGTAATACTACTTTAGGGAATGCTACGAGTGATACTATTACATTTACAGGTAGTGTCAATTCAAATATTAATCCATTAACAGATAATACATATGATTTAGGCTCAACTGGATTGAGGTGGAAAACTCTTCATGTAGGACCGGGATCGGTTGTTATACATAATGATAATACTAATACGCTAAAAGCAACTCTTGGATTTTCCGGTTCGACTGCATCATTATTTACAGATGCTGCAACTCCCTTTAAACTTACAACCGGAGCAAATACCGGATTAAATATGAATGTATCCGGTCTGGTAGGACTAGGCACAGCATCCCCTTATTCCCAATTGCATGTACTTGGTGCAGGTCAGACTACATCAGCAATTGATATAGCCGGAAATACTGGAGGTATGCTTCTTCTTCAAGACCAAAATACTACTGCAGGTAGTGGTGGAGCCATACTTTTTGGAGCATCAACCGCTAATCAATATTTTGCATCAATCAAAGGATTAGTAATTGGAGTTGGAACATATTCAAGAGGTGATCTTGCATTTTCTACCCGAGCCGGTGTAAGTGACACAGCCCTTACAGAAAGAATGAGAATTCTTCAAGGAGGTAATGTGGGGATAGGAACAAGTGCTCCATCGGCACTTTTTACAGTTGGGGCCAGTGATGCTTTTCAAGTTAATTCTACTGGTCAGTTAAGTTCTGGGCTGGGACAGGTAAAGGTTACAAGTGGGCTTACAGTCCAGACTGGAGGTACATTTCAAGTTTCAAATAATTTACCATCAACATTTACTGGTAATGTTATCGTAAATAATGCATCATATGTACAGTTAATTCCAAACGGAATAATTGGAAGACAGGCTTTGCCCTATTACCCATATACAGCTGATGTTATTAATGCAGGCTTATTTGTTAATGCGCTAAATGTTACGGCTGCTACTGGATATGGTACATCTGGTGTCTACTCGGGAGTATTTGGAAATACACTTACGACATCTTCGGACTTTAGGGCTGCAGTACACGGAATTTATACCTATTCATTCGGTGGTGCAGTGGAAAAAGTGGTTGCCGGAAAACTCGGCGTACAAGAGCCAGATACAAGCTTTTTAGGTATCAGATTTGTAGCAGGCGTTAATGGTTCTAAGGATGCATCATCTACTTGCCCTACAAATTATACTTGTTATTCAGGTGTATTTAATGGTGCTAATCTTAGGGTCAATGATGGTTTTATACAAACTGATTTAAATGGAACTTCCACCTGGGCTTTATGTCATACAAGCCAAACTGGGACTACGGATGAGTTCCTTACAGATTGCTCAGGCTCAGTTCAAGCTGACTATATGGAAATGTATTCCGTTACATCATCAACATCAATGGGAGACATTGTTTATGCAACTTCAACT
>CAZHCC010000133.1:0-2851 GCA_964530975.1 uncultured Candidatus Saccharibacteria bacterium | reverse complement strand
CTTTTTAAACTCTTAACTTTTCTATATAAGTTCTAATTATTTTGATCAACTTCAAAATAATCCTTCTCAAATGAAGCTTGATCAACACACCATACTGATTCAGGACCTTTAACGGGACTAACTAGATAACCGCCTTTACGTACACCTTGAATTTCCCCCCATGGAGCTGTAATAGCAGTTTCTTCCTCCACTTGAATTGCATTTACATATGTATCAGGAGTTTTAAATGTTTCTGTCATTATCCATTCTCCTTTTTCAAAATTATCTTTATCCGCTTCACTTACTAGTTGGTATTTTTTGTCAAAAGACGGCCTTTCTATTGAATAATATTCATTGGCCTTTTCCGCATGAAAAACAATATCTCCCGCTTTTGCCATACGGAAAGTGGCATCAGTTGGAGTTTCTATTCTTTCATCCTGTAAAAGAAGACGCCCTTTTTGTAAAGCTAGTTTATAGTATAAAACTGAATTACCGGATTTTGTGAATCAATATAGGTACATTTAACTTCAACTTTAGCTTCTGGGTCGTCAGAAATTCGATCTCTGAATATTCGAACTAATTTATCTCCATGTTTTGGCATAAAAGATTTTAACATTATTAATTTACGTATTTAAGTATTATTTTATAAAACTAACAATCAAAGTGATTATAAATAATTTAAATTATACAAATAGCAGATTTGGGTTTTGTCTGCTTAAAACCTTAATATGTCCCTTGGCTATTCTATCCGTATGCTTTTCTGTTTTCTTAAATGAATGAATGGGTTTTATAGAGTATGGGTAAACTCCGTAAATTGGATTTTTTCCAGTAGCCTGAGCCCAGTATTGATCACCATAACTTATATGCCACATTTCATTATGGCGATTAATAAATCCGTGAGCAATAAGTGTATTTAGCAATAAATATCTCTGTCTAAGTATATGATCTGGTAATAGAGGGTTAAGTGGAATAGCATTTTCAAAATCACCAAGATCAGGGCTATCCAATTGAACTGGGGTCAAAGTTTTCGCTTCATACATTGAAATATCTAATGCAGCACCAGTTAAATGTGCAGATGCATTTGGTCCTTCCAGTGGCGCTGCATATGCATCTCTTAGATCTAAGAGATGCTTTTCCTCCATATCCGGGTTTGCTCTTTTTAATTCTTCATACCAATATTGTCTCCAATATAATTGTTCACTTGGATGTCTAAAAGCAGACTCAACACCAATTCTGTACCCTCTTTGTAATAGATCTCCATTAGCTCTGAAGAGCATTTCAGCAACAGTTTCACGGGCATATTGATTCCCAGCTCGTACTTAAAGAGTTAAAGACTAATTCTTGCCCCTCAGGACATATAAGTCCAGTTAATCTTTCGTTATTCTGCGGACTAGCACTATATTCAATCATAATCCAATTATACAGTTAAGCGTTTCATCTAAGCAAATCTTTTAATACTTTTTAACTTTTAACTTTTAACTTTTAACTGTATAATCAAAAGTCATTTATGGCAAAGAAAATAAAGGCAGTAGTAAAGATACAAGCCCCCGCAGGAAAGGCAACGCCAGCCCCTCCAATAGGACCTGCTCTCGGAGCAACGGGTATCGCCATCGGAGAATTCGTAAAACAATTCAATGAGCGCACATCTCAAATGGGAGATATGGTTATCCCAGCTGTAATTACAGTTTATGAGGATAGATCATTTATTTTTGAACTAAAGACCCCACCAGCTTCAGAAATGCTCAAAAAAGCAGCAAATATAAGCAAGGGTTCAGGAGTTCCAAATAAAAATAAAGTAGGCAAAATCACCAAAGCACAGCTTAAAGATATTGCAGAAAAGAAAATGTCTGATTTGAACGCACTTGATCTTGATGCAGCAATAAAAATCATTGCAGGAACAGCAAAGAATATGGGATTGGAGGTGACCGACTAGGTTAAATCTCGAAAACCGAAAAGGACTTTGTCCTAGTCGGTCACCCTGAGCTTGTCGAAGGGTCGTGAATTAATTTATGAAGTATATATCATGAAAAGAGCCAAAAATTATAAAAAAATTAATGGGGCAGTGAAAAAGGCTAATGACCTTAAATCCTATCTTGAAGCAGCTTGTGCTAATAATCCATATAAATTTGATCAATCCATTGAACTTAAAATTGCTGTAAAAAGAAATTCAAAGAATACAACACCCTATAAGGTTTCTGTAACTTACCCAAATTCTTTTGGTCAAGCGGTAAGAGTTTTGGTGCTTGCAGACGGTGAAGATGCTAAGAAAGCAAAAGATGCAGGTGCGGATTTTGCAGGACTTGAAGAATTTGTAACAAAGATTAATGATGAAAACTGGGTAGAGTTTGATGTTGTAATTGCAACTCCTGCAGTTATGCCAAAAATTGCAAAGCTAGGTAGAGTTCTTGGAACAAAAGGCTTAATGCCAAATCCAAAGACCGGTACTGTTGTAACCGATGTTGCAGCAGCAGTTAGCGAATTCAAGGCAGGTAGAAAGAATTTCAAGGAGGATAAATCCGGTGTAATCAATACCGTAGTAGGCAAAACTTCACAAGGTGCAGAAAAGGCTTTAGATAATCTAAAAGCATTAATTGTATCAATGAAGGAAGCATATCCTAATATGTTCAATGAAGTCAATTCTATTCATATTAAGACAACCATGGGACCTTCGGTTAAGGTAACAAGTGGTGAGTTGATGGGGCTATAATCCCAAAATAAACACTTTAAAAGACCGTTGAATGACGGTCTTTTTTAATTACTTTAATTACAGATTTGAGTCATCTAAGTCAGCTTACTTCTCATCTGTACCCCTGTATACATAGAATATTTATATGTCAACGACAAAACTATTTTTAATTAATACCCTCATATT